>SYLK01000923.1 GCA_005809115.1 Planctomyces sp.
CGATGCTGAAGGCACGGGAAGAGTGACACGCTGCTCCCGCGCGTCTCGGTCGTTGATCCATCGGAGTACCCGGGCTTGGGTTCTCAGTCGCTTCCTAACCGATATTTGTCGGATGCGGACGTCCAGCTGATGCTGCGTGTCGCAGGCGGAGACGAATCCGCTTTCGAGCAGCTTGTCGCACGGTATCAGGATCGGGTGGTCGGATTCTTTTTCCACCTGCTCTACGACCGCGGTGCCGCCGAGGATCTGGCCCAGGAGGTTTTTCTGCGGGTCTTTCGCGCGCGGGAACGATACGAACCAACTGCCCGCTTTTCCACCTGGCTGTTTCGAATCGCCCACAACCTGGCGATCAATGAACGGCGCGATACCAGCCGTCGTCGGGAAGTGCCCCTCGCGTTGACCGAATCCGCTGAAGCGGGAACCGGTGACGAGATGCCGGCTGAAAAATCGGCGCTGATGCCGACCCGCCAGTTCGATACACAGGAGCTGCGGGATGTTGTGCGGAAAGCGCTCGACCAACTCGGGGAGCGCCAGAAAACCGTGGTGCTGCTGCACAAGTTTGAAGGTATGAGTTGCGAGGATATCGGGGAAATCATGGGCCTCGGAACAGTTGCCGTAAAATCACTCCTGTCTCGCGCCAGAATCAGACTGCGCGACAGTCTCGAAAAATATCTGTAACGCCATGTCGCATCCCCTGAATGAAAACTCCGACGAACTCGCTGACCAGGAGCTGTCCGAACTGACTGCTTACCTGGATGGCGAACTCAGTGAGGCCGAAGTGGACGCCGTCGAACGCCGGCTCGTCACTGAAGCCCCGCTCCGTCGCAAACTCACCTCACTCGACCGAACCTGGCAGATGCTCGATGCGCTCGAAGAGGTTTCCGCCAGCGATCAGTTCGTGCGCCGGACGCTCGAGTCGATGGCAGTGACGAACGCTGCGGAAGATGCGGATCCGAAAACAACGCTGCCCGGAACTGCCGGCTCGACACTGCTCCGGCAGGCTTCCGTCTGGCTGGTGACGGGATTCGTGTTCACTGTCGCTGGTCTGCAGCTCGGGCAGTGGATCTCGGACCGGAACCGCGATCCAGAACAGCTCGAACTGCTGGAGAACCTGGACGTTGTCCGACGCTATCATTTGTACTCGTCTATTCCCGATGTCGGTTTTCTGAGGGAACTCTCCCTGCCAGCTCCCCCGCAGCCTGGCGCGGTGAATCGCACCGTGTCGCCTCAGCCGTCGGAGACAGTTCCATGACGGGTTCCGGCATGCTCTCGACCCGGGGTCTGGTGCCGCTGGCGGCCTGTGCTGCCGGCTGCCTCGCAGCAATTCTGGTGCGGGGGGGGCGTTCGACCGAGAATCTGCACCTCGATACCGTTCAGACCAGCCTCACAGCCCTGTCCCCGGTGGAACGCCGTGTCGTCGAGAAGAACTTTGCTGACTACCGGGCCGCAGTCTCAGAGAAGCCGCAGCGGCAGCAACAGCTGGACCAGCTCCACGCAGCCGTGGAACAGGATCCCGCACTGATGGACAAACTGCGGTCCTTTCACAGCTGGTGGAACTCTCTGTCCATCGCCGATCTGGATCAGGTCCGCGAAGACATCGGGCAGCACCGCACCGATGCCATCCAGCAGAGAATGGCGGACGACCAGAAACGTGCGCAGCTCATCGTCGTCGATTTTCCGCTCTTCGGCTCCCGACGCTACACCCCCCAGCGAAATCGCGTCCGGTCTGCGAATGATTAGCGACGCGGACCGGTGTTTCTGCCAACTCTCGAGTTGACGAGAGCCGAATATGCTCAGCTGCTCGACGCTGCGTTCCCCACGGCTGAACTGCCACTCGCGCAGCAGACGGAACTGAACCAGCTGAACTTCGAGCAGGACCGGTCACTGCTGAAAACACTGTTTGTGCTGGAACAGATCCGCCCCCCCGAAAACTCTCCCCTGGAAGTCCTGCAGCCGCTGGTGGAGCAGCTGCGGACCCGCCTGACTGACACCAGCTGGCGTTCACAGTTCAGCGCCGTCAGTGAGCAGGTCGAAGCCCAGTCATCCGAACCAATGCCGCGCCGCGGACGCAGCGAACCAGGCAGCATGATTTCCCGATTCCACCTGACTTCTGCTGTCCTGTCAATCCCCGATCAGGCGGTGATCGATTTCAGCCGCGATCTGCTGGCAGAGTTTGAGGCCGATGAGAACGTGCTGCTGACGGTCCTGGAATCCGTCGACGACCGGATCGCACGCCAGGAGCTGATGACTCTGCCACCCGAGACGGCACTGGAACGACTAAAACGATTCGCCATCCGACAGAATCTCGATGACAATGACCCTCGGCGCCGATTGTGTCAGAGGTGTCTGGAGTACGAAGAACGCGTGCAAACCTTCGTACGGTCATTCCCCCCGGCCGGCGGCCCCGGACGACCCGGACGACCGGGCGGGCAGGGCGGGCAGGGCGGGCAGGGCGGGCCTCGCTGAAGTCCCGTCAACTCGGCCAGATCTGCCGGTCCGGAGTGCTGCCTGCTGGTCCGGAGTCCCATCTGCCGGCCCGGAGTCCCATCTGCCGGCCCGGAGTCCCATCTGCCGGCCCGGAGTGCTGTCTGCCGGTTCGGAGTGCTGTCTGCCGGCCCGGAGTGCTGTCTGCCGGCCCGGAAAAATTTCGGAACCGCCGGACTCTCGTCGGGAAGACCGCCGGGAACTCCGCGGGCAATTCCGCGATCACCAGCTGATCGTGTAGACGATGTCCGCTGTGCCCTCGCGGCTGAACTCGAGGGGGACCAGCAGTTCCATCTGCTCTCCCGAAGTCCGTACCGCCGGACTGCCGCCGCGGAACGTCATTCTCAGACCCTCGTCAATGACCCACGTCGCCTCGTGCCGGGCAATCGTTCGACCTGCCGCCGCCCGGAAATACACGGCTCTGAGGTTCAGGTCGGAGGGGTTCAGTTCAGCGCGGAACTGCAGGGAACGTTCAAAGCTCGCGTCGGCGTGGTCACTGCCGGCCACTGGCTGGAGGAAATCCTCAGTGGCGATCCGTTTCCACTGGTAGCGGAAATGTGGGCGGCGTTCGGCATCGAGTCGGTAACCGCGAAACTGGAATCCCATGTCCCGGGCGCTCACTTCCGGCCATGGCTGGTCGGGCGTCAGCAGCAGTGCCAGGGGAGGACCAGCTGGCAGGGCGATCACGTGATCTCCCAGAGGGCCCTGACTTCCCGGCCCCCGTCCCTCCCAATGTCGGGAAGCATCAATAAACGCCCCGTGCCACACCAGACGCACCGTCATCTGTTCGGCATCGTAAGCCAGATTCGCCCGCTCCGGATAACCCACGCCAATCCCGCGCGGTGACAGGCCTTCCAGAAAGTTGCGATAGATCAGCGGATGGGTCACGGGTTTCAGTTCAATCGCCTGTACTTGCAGTCCGGAGGGGATTCCGGCACTGCGGCCATCCTCGAGATACTGCCAGATGGCTTCGATCTGAGATGTGGCTGAACCGTCGAGCACGTGCGGCACGACGGACCTGCCATTCGGCCACGCCGATGGCATTCTGGTCCCGGGACGGTAAGCCTGCGGATCTGCCAGGTAGCGATGAAACCAGTCGCGACGGAGTCGCTGATGCATCGTGGTCAGGTCCATGGCCTGAATTCCGGTCGCCTTCCACGTGTCGAAGGAGTGGCACTTGATGCACGCCAGGGCCCGGTCGCCCACCATTAGTCGCGCGGCTGCCTTGACGCGGTAGGTGGGCTCGTCAAACGCAACGTCGGCCACCAGAGATTTCTGATCCGCCGTGACCAGGTGCTCGGTCAGCAGCGTGGCGTGCTGAACACCGAATCTCGGCATTCGCGTCGTCATGCAGGGGCGAATCTTCGTACCTTCGGCGATGGTCTGGCGCAGTGACGCGGGATTCAGCTTGTCACCCACGCCATCCAGCCGTGGTGGAATGCGTCCCTCATCACCCATTTCCGGAATGCTGCCGGAGAACAAGCCATTCAGTGACTCGGGCGCGCCGCCTGCGGTTCCACGAGCATGGCAGGCGAAGCAGTTGAGCAAACGCAGTGTGCGCACGACGTCGACCTCCCGCCGCTCGACGGACGTGGGGTCAGCGCCCGCGTCAATCCCACGTGACGCAGTGGCGGCCGCCAGATCGGCACGCTGAAGTTCGCTCAGGGAAAACAACGGAACACGCTGCACCGGGGCTGTCGCAAGGCAACCGTCGACAGATTTCATCGACGCGAAGTCGGGTGCCCTTCGATTCGGCTGAATTCGCTGTTCTGCCTCACCGTACGCGTGACACGAGGCGCAGCCCAGCGACGAGAACAGGCTGCGGCCCCGTTCCACCAGCCGGGCGTCTGTCGCTGATACCGGAGATCTGCGTCCGGCAGGAGCTGCTGTGAGCGTCACCAGCCCTGCGGCGGGTCGTCGCGAAACGCCCGGGCCGGAAATTTCCAGTGTCAGCAGCTCCTCACCCGCTGCTTCGAAATACTGCAGTTCCAATGGATGCGGGCCGGCCGACAACGCGATCCGCTGAGTCTTCGTTTCCGCCGAATGGATTCCATTGCATTCAATCACACCGGTGCCGTCGACGATCAGGCGACTGCCGTCGTCGGACGTGAGCCAGAACTGGTACTCACCGGTTTCAGGAATCTGCAGATGTCCGCTGAATCGGAGTGCAAAGTGGTCGCCGGGAGCTGCGACACGCGCACTGAAATCCGAACATTCGCCCTCCGAAACGGGGGTTTCCTGAATGAAGTCCGGGAGTTCCTGCCACGTACCCATGTAGAGCTGATACCGGATATTCGGATCGACCTTCGCCTCCCGCAGCAGGTAACTCGCCGCATCATACGCCTCCGCCGCCGTCAGATTCAGTGACGGCATCCGACCGGCCGGCCAGACCGACAGGGGATCAAGCAGGAAATCCGTCAGACTGGACACGGAATATTTGTCCGCAACGTGACCGAGGGGTAAGGTGGCGTCCGGCCGCTGCCCTGGCGGCATGCGCTGATCGCCGTGACAGGCGGCACAACCCACGGTGTGAAACAGCTTTTCGCCACGCCCGGCCGCCTCGCCACTCACATTCGTGGCACGGAACGCCGTATCGGCCGTGAGAAAATGGACCAGCGCCTGCAGGTCATCGTCTGCCGTCTCACCCTCCTGCAGCTCCCGGAATGCAGGCATCGCGGTGCCTGGCTTCACGGCATCAGGCCTTGCCAGAAATCGCCGCAGATACTCGGCCGAAAGACGCTGCCCAACGTGCGTCAGAACCGGTGCTGACCGCGGTGGAAGGACTTCACCCGGAAAAACACCGTGGCACGACTGACAATTCAACTCCGATATCAGCAGACGCCCGGCTTCCGCCCCACTCAGGCCCTCGCCGCGAAACCGCTGATATCCGGGCACCAGCACACCAGGCTCGGCACTCCACGCCCCGACGGCACCGACAAACAGGACGGTCAGCAACGTTCCACTGACGCTGAACCAACGAGAAAACCGGATATCCGTCATCGGTGAACACACCTGAATGAACAATGGTTTTGAGAATTGAGGCAGGTTCTGACGATATTCGGGGTAAGGGAAGCCAACGCGTGAACGTCGACGATCGTATTCTCAGACAGCACTCAGCGTCGCCCCGCACTCTCTGCCGGAGTTCGGGCGGCCATTGCGGTGTCGTCTTTTTGAATACACGGCGGCTCAGTGTGACGGCGCTGCGGCCCACCGTCCAGTATCCTGTGGAAATCCCTGCCGCATCTTACCTTGTCAGCAGATCGCTTCGCTGAAGGACTTACGGAAAAAAAGAAAAATCCGGACGACGTAGCTGCGAATTGGCGCATGATGTGCCCCACCACGAGGGACGTGCTCATCCATGCTGAACTGTACTGGAAAAGGGATCCCACATGTCAATCAACAGGCTTCAGCTCGAACAGCAACTGATGGAAACCGATGCCGGACAGGCAGTCTATGATGCCCTGATCCAGGCGAACGTCGACCTGCAGAGCGTCAGCATTGAACTGGTCAAGGATATGTTGAATGCCGAGTGCCGCCACCGCAGGCTGCTGGGGCTCAGTGGTTCTGTCGCGACCTGGGCGATGGCCTGAAGGCCTGACACCGCCGGGCACAATATTCTGGGCTGGCAGATCATCATGTGCATGGCGCCGACCTGCAGCGACAGATGCTGCAGCGACAACTATCAGACCAGGGCGAACGGATTTCACCGGCGGGTGTTCGCTGCAGCCCTGATCTGCCTGCTGATCCTCGGCTGTACAGCGGCCGATTCGACCGAGAAACCCGGGACATGGGAAGTCATCCTCACGGGAGTCGATTTTCGCTGGCAGATCACGGATCCGGGCATCGACGGCCGGCTGGGCACGGCAGATGATCTGACCACGAGTCCTCCGCTCCGGCTGATCGCCGGAACTCGCACTCGGATCACATTACTCAGCCGCGACTACCTGTATATGTTCGCGGTTCCGGACGCCGATGTGCGGCAGATCGCTGTCCCGGATCTCCGTTACTCCGTTGACATTCACACCGGGTCAGCACGCGAGACAACCTTTCTGGGCGATCAGTTCTGCGGGTTCGCTCACGCGGAACTGTCAGGCGCAATTCTGGTGCAGGACTGGTCCGAATACAGACAATGGCAGCACAAAGTCGCAGAATCATCATCCCGGCGCGAGACAGCGCGGTGAAAATTCGGCAGAAGCGAACTGGATGGCGCTGCAGCTGACAGAGAGGCTGGGCCGCTGAGGCTGGGCTGCTAATCCGGCACGCGATAAATCCGCCAGAATCTTCCGGCAAACAGCGGTTCGTCGGTAAAAACAACAGGGATGCGTGTAACGAGGTAGTCGACCGCAGTGTTCTGATGCAGGGTTCGGAGGTCTTCGCGGTCATATCTCCCGTCCGCAGAGCTGCGCTGCATCCAGCCGCTGACGTACCACAGGCGGTCGTTCCACTGCAGGATTCCCGCAGCGTCCTGCGGACAGTCCTTGTAATTGACGAACTCGGCCCGTTCGGCAAACCACTTGAAGCCAAAGGACTCGCGCGGAGTCAGGAACAGGGCATCGGCCGGTGTGTGCTCCCTTGCCCACTGACAGGCTTTCTGCCAGTCGTCGTACTGGTCTGGCGTATAGCCTCCGGGAGCCTCCGGTCGATTCCACAAGGCGGTTCCCGCGACCACGGACGTCAGGATCAGGAATCCGACGCACTGGATCTTGCGATTCCGGCGGTTTTCGGTTGGCAGGGTCGGTGTCAGGTGCGGGCTCCGCAGCGACTGCACCAGCAGGACGCCGGAGATCGCTGTGGCGATTGGCAGCAGGCCGTCGAACAGCCGAAACGGATAGAACTTCAGCAGTGCAGCACGCCATTCCCAGCCGGTCATTTTCGGTGCCGGCACGGCGTGCCACCCGATCCAGACGCCGGCCGCGGCTATCCCGGCTGCCACCAGCAGCAGAGAATACAGTTGCCGGATCCCGCGACAGCCAGCCATAACACGTGGTTGATCTTTCGAGCGAACGAGCCAGCCACAGCAGAGGCTGCAAATCAGTGACAGAATCAGAGTATGAATCCAGGCCGCCCGGCGGAATTCGGTGGGGTCAAGGTGATGCTTCAGCCTCCAGAACACCTGCACGAAATTCGCGAGCTGGTTCTGTTCAGCCGTGATACCACTTTGCCGCAGCATCGCTGCGGCAGGAATCAGTCCGGGCAGTGAAGTCACGAGACATCCTGTCAGGTAAATCCAGATTTCGCCGCCCCGTCGTGGTGCAGCACCATGCCGCCATCGGCACTTGTCGGCCGGGTTCAAGCCTCCGGAACCAGGCATCGTCGCGGCCTGCGCTGATCCGGAGCGACGCACCATTCGCAGCGACAGGTCAGCGCCGCCGGCGACCACGGTCGCCAGGATGAACCACAAACCCACCACCGGATGAAACGCCGCAGCCAGTCCCGCCAGCAGTCCCGCCAGCAGCGCGTCACGAGGTGAGGATCCCTGATCGGCTCTGATCCGGAACGCGACCGAGGCGAGTGCCAGCCCCCATGCCGGCACCTTCGATTCAAATCCTCCCACAATCCACTCGCCCGAGAAACTTCCCAGGCCGGCGATGGCCAGCATCAGACCTGCGGACATTACCTGACCGGCCGCTGTCAGGCCACAGGCGATTCCCAGACGGCACCAGCCCCATGCCAGCAACAGCAGTGACACCAGACGTCCGAGTACGGCCACGGTGCCGGGCTGCAGCACGGCAGCCGCCGGACCGGTCAGACTGTAGAAACAGTAATGAGCATTCACAGACGTCAGAAAGAAATCCCGCCGGCACCAGTCCGAATCAATGAAACTGCGCGCCTTGCTGAGATAGTGTGGCTCATTGACACCCGGTACCGGCGTGCCAACCAGCGACGACACGGCGAAAATCAGCCAGACTGCCAGAATTTGCCGGGAATCAGTGACTCGCATGGGAACTGTCAGAAACTGGCGTGGCCGGGTGTGCGCGGAAACGGGATGACATCGCGGATATTGGTCATGCCGGTGATCAGCAGGACGGCACGTTCCAGACCCAGTCCAAACCCACTGTGTGGCACGGTACCGTATTTTCGCAGGTCGGCGTACCACCAGTAGTCGTCGGGATTCATGCCGCATTCGACAATGCGACTCAGCAGGACGTCAAGCCGCTCCTCCCGCTGGCTGCCACCGATGATTTCGCCCACACCGGGAACCAGCACATCCATGGCGCGCACGGTGCGTCCATCGTCATTGCACCGCATATAGAAGGGCTTGATCGCGCGCGGATAATCGAACAGAATCACCGGTTGCCGAAAATGCTCCTCCGTCAGAAACCGTTCGTGCTCACTCTGCAGATCCCGGCCCCATTCCACCGGATAGTCAAACTGTCGGCCGCTCTGCTGCAGCAGTCCGATGGCCTCAGTGTATGAAAGACGCACGAATTCGTGTGAGCGGATATTCTCCAGCGTCTGCAGTACGCCGGGGCTGATTCGCTCGCTGAAAAACTGCATGTCCTCGTCGCACTGAGTCACCACGTCACTGACCAGCGTCCGGATGAATGTCTCGGCCAGATCCATGTTGTCGTTCAGTTCATAGAACGGCATTTCGGGTTCGATCATCCAGAATTCCGCCAGATGCCGCGTCGTATTGCTGTTTTCCGCCCGGAACGTCGGTCCAAACGTGTAGCAGTCGCCAACCGACGTGGCGAAGGTTTCGGCTTCCAGCTGCCCGCTGACGGTCAGTGATGCCGGCTTTCCGAAAAAATCGCGTTTCCAGTCGATCTGTGTCTGCATCAGCGCCAGCCGAGCCAGATCCAGGGTCGTCACCTGAAACATCTCGCCGGCACCCTCACAGTCGCTGGTCGTGATAATCGGGGTGTTGATATACAGAAAGCCGCGCGACTGAAAGAAGTTGTGGATCGACCGGCTGATGCAGTTCCGCACACGGGCCACAGCGCCGAACGTATTTGTCCGCGGGCGCAAATGCGCGATCTCCCGCAGAAACTCCAGACTGTGACCCTTCTTCTGCAGCGGGAACGTTGCCGGGTCCGCTGTCCCCAGCACCGTCAGCGACGAAGCGTGCAGCTCAATCCGCTGTCCCCGGCCGGGCGATTCCTGCAGGATACCCTCCACCGACACGCTCGCCCCGGTCTGCACGTCCCGCAGCATCGCGGCGTACCCTGGCAATGACCCCGGCAGTACGACCTGCAGGTTTCGCAGACAACTGCCGTCATTCAGCTCTATGAAGGAAAAGTGATTCTTCGAGTCGCGTCGTGTGCGCACCCAGCCCTTCGCCACAACGCTGGTGTCGGGCTGGCCATCCTTCAGGAGTGTCGCGATACGGGTCACTGGCATGAGCATTCTGCCTGAAAAATCCGGCCGGCTGACAGCCCGCCACGTCATGGAAAAACCGTTCGAAGTCCCCGTCCCGCAGAACTCTCACCGAGCCAGCGGGCAGAGCAACTCAGGGCAATCTCGTCGGTCCTGCGGCACCAGCTGATCTGGTGGCAAATGAGATGGACGAAAACTTCAGCAGCTGACACAAATCATAGACCGTGATGAACTGCTGCACGAGGACCCCGTCGTCGACGTCCAGAATAATTGCGGACAACGGATCGGCCTCGGCCAGACGCCGCAGTCGCCGCTCCAGCTCGGCCATGCCACTCACCGGCTGTTCGTTCAGCCTCACCCGTACGTCGCCGGACTCACTCCCGGCGGCTGACACATGGATCCGGACCTGCTGATGCTCCCAGTTCTGTTCAGGAGGCGGCTCCGTTTTCAGCTGCGATTCCGTTGACCCGGCCTTCAGCTCTGCCGGCAGCAGGTTGTCCGGCGTGCGCCCGATCGAGGCACACACAAAAAACACCAGCAGCAGAAACACCACGTCGATCATCGGCGTCATGGTTTCGCTGTCCAGCGGCTGCCGTCGATTGAAATGACCGGGGACTCGCATGCTTCACACACTGAACCGAGATCGGATGTGACCGAAATTCTACGCGCCCGTCTGCCGCTCACCGGACATGGCGCCCGGCGAGACGCTGACGGCAAACAGAATCCGTCGAATGCCGCTGGCGGCACACTGCTCCAGCAGCGTGCGGAGATGCCGATAGGGGGCGTCACGATCCGATCGGATCCGGACTTCCGCCGGCAGCGAAACACGCCGGGCCTGCTCCTGCAATTCAGAAATCTGCCGGGCGACGGTCTGCTCAGACTGCTCCTGCCCCCCGACGAACAGCGCGCCGGTCCGACTGACCGTCACTGTCAGCCGGTGCGGCGCGGCCTCGTCGTCCCGCTCTCCCTGCTGAGCGAGCGGCAACGACACGGGCTCAGCCCGCTCGTTCCTCACAAAGTGACTGGCGACGAGAAAAAAAATGATCAGCAGAAATACCACGTCGATCAGCGGAGTCAGGTTGAATCGCACCGGCGTCCGCTGTGACAGCAGGCTGGGTGAGCGCATACTGCAGTCCCCTGGATTGTTCTGCCGCCCGGCCAGGACGTCCGGCCGCAGGTCAGACCCGCCAAACGGCCGGGTATCGTAAACTCCCCGTTCGATTCAGGGAAGACGCATCAGCAATCCGGCTCGCGTCACTGGAAAACCCGTCCCGCTGAGTTGCATTGGACGCGGTGTCTGCCATATGAAGGCCCGTGAGAAAATCCAGCCAGACAGAGACAGGTTGCGGCACGAGAGCTGACGAATGCACTTTGAAACGAAATGCGTCCATGCGGGTGTTCACAAGGATCAGCAGTACCACAGCGTGACGACCCCGATCTATTCGTCGTCCACGTTTTCCTGGAGCGATCTCGAAACCAATTCCGGATACGACTATACCCGTTCGGGGAATCCGACCAGAAAAGCGCTGGAAGAAAATCTGGCGGCACTGGAAGGAGGTGCGGGCTGCTCCGCGACATCGTCCGGCATGTCCGCGATCCATTGTGTCATGTCGCTCTTCTCGCCCGGCGACCACATCATCGCGCCCACCGATGTTTATGGCGGTACCTTCCGACTGTTCGACCGCTTCCTGCAGCAGAAGGGACTCAACTTCAGTTTCGTCGACATGACCGATCACGCCGCACTGCTGGCCGCGTTCCGGCCGGCCACACGCTGTGTCTGGATTGAGACTCCCAGTAATCCCCTGCTGAAGGTCATTGATCTCGCCGCCGTGGTCAGCATGGCACAGCAGCATGGCGCCGTCACCGTGTGTGACAATACCTTCCTGTCGCCCTATCTGCAGCGTCCTCTGGAATTCGGAGTCGATCTTGTGGTCCACTCCACCACAAAGTATATCAACGGCCATTCCGATGTGGTCGGAGGATGCGTGGTCTCCCGGTCCTCCGAACATGCGACGCAGGTTGCCTGGCTCTGCAACGCGCTCGGCCTGGCCTGCTCGCCGTTCGACGCGTGGCTCGTTCTGCGAGGCGTCAAGACCCTCGGCTGTCGCATGGAAGCCCAGCAGGCGAATGCGATGAAAGTCGCACGATTTCTGGCCGCGCATCCCCGGATTCGCCACGTCTTCTACCCGGGGCTGGAATCACACCCCCAGCATCTGCTGGCCCGACAGCAGCAACGGGGTTTCGGCGCCATGCTCAGCTTCGAAGTTGCTGGCGGCCGGGATCTCGCGGAACGCGTGTGCGTCGGAACCCGACTGTTCGACATGGCCATTTCCGTTGGCGGAATCGAATCCCTGATCTCGTTCCCGGCCACCATGAGTCACGCCTCCATGAGCCCCGCCGCCCGCGCAGCCGCCGGAATCACCGACAGCCTTGTCCGCGTCTCTGTCGGTCTGGAACACGCAGACGACCTGATCGCCGATCTCAGCGCCGCCCTCGCGCCCTGATCCTCCGCGGCACACAACTGCACTCCGCAGCAGGCTGCCCGACCATCAGGTCAGACGAAACATCTGACCTGTACCGCGCTCCGCCGCTTTCGTCCACGCGAGCTGGCCCAGGGCCACATCGCAGATGGCCATGCCGATCGGAATTGCCACGATCCGTTCCGTGGCGGATGTGCGCGCCGGTTTTCGACGCGTGACCACCTCGCCAATCGTGGCATAGACTTCCGGCAGACCTCCGGGGAACTCCGGATCCGGTTTTCCGTCCTCCGTCACTCGGTCTCGACTGATCCGGTCAAAATACTCTGCCAGCGGAATGTCGTCGACAATGAATTTGTCGGCGCTGTGCAACGCTTCGGCGGTAAAGGCACAGCCTCCTTCGATGCCGACGGCAAAGGCCCCCTGCCTGAACCAGTCCGGCTGCAGCAGCTGTTCGTCTCCGTTTGTGCAGGTGCAGATAATGTCGGCTCCCGCGAAACATGTGCGATTGTCTTCGCAGATCCGAATCTCTCCGGAAAAGTACTGGCCCGCCTGCTCCTTCAGCGTCTGCATTGCCGCAGGACGAATATCACGCAGCCGGATTTCTCGCAGACCCGGGATCTGGTCCACCAGAAATCGCAGGTGCATCGTGCCTTCGAATCCACAGCCGGCCAGGGCCAGCGTCCGGGCTTCCGGCAGTGCACATTCCCGCGCGATGATCGAGCTGACTGCTGCTGTGCGCAGCCCCGTCAGATAACCACATTCCATGACCGCGAGTGGGATCCCTGTCGCTGTGTCGTTGCACACCTGTAACCCGGTCACGTTCGGCAGGTCGTGCTGATAGTTCCTGGCAAAACCAGCCACCCACTTCAGTCCACAGGCCCCCAGCTGCTTCAGATACGCGGGCATCGCATGAATGAAATTCGCCGGATCGGTTCCCGTCGGATGCACGCCGATCTTTGGGTGCATCTCGAACGTGCCGGCCGCATGTTCTGCCAGAGCCCTTTCGATGGCCTCAACCACCTGAGAGGGCGTCAGGTCCAGTGACAGAACATCGCTGCGCGACAGCAGTCGCACTTCAATCGGCTTCATCGACGCGGGATCCCACAGTTATTGACACGGGTGTTCAGCCAAAAATTCGTTCGCAACCCCAAACCCGCCAATGTGCATAACCCTGTGCGGCAGGACGCGCGAAAGAGTACCGTTTCCGCACATGTGACATCCAGCACAGCACTTTCCGGCGGGGCGGTTCGGTGATTCATTGACAGCAAATTCCGGACCGGTAAGGACCGGCCGAAGAATCCGTCGCACAGAGATTCGGGTCCGGAAAGCGCGGTGTTCCTGAACTGAATCACGGTGTTGTATGACCGCAGTGAAGTGATCCGAGCCCTGTTCTCAGGCCTCATTTCGACTCTGCATCGTTCGGCGCCATGATTCGGTATTCACAGCCTTCCCCGCTGACCAGATTGCCTTCGGGCTCGCCCAGGCGGGCGCTCATGGTCATTGGCCGCTAAACACAAAAGGATAAACACAGAACGGGACATTGTGCTGTAAGAGAAAAGTACATTGTCCCCTTTGAATGCGCACAACGACAAATCAGGTGCGTGGCGTAAGTTTACGAGTGGCAGAGGTTTGCAAAAGAGTGGTCATGTCGGTCTGACTCGCAGTGACTCAAACTGTTTCGCGGCTCGAAGGCAAAGATCAGGGCGGTCGCCACAGACATGGCCAGTGCGTACTACGCGGCCACGCGGAAGAACGTCCCCGATGCGAAGCACGTCTTCGACCGGTTTCACATCGTGAAGCTGATGAATGAGAAACTCACCAGACTGCGTCGCGAACTCCAGAACGAAGCCGACAAGACCGGGAGAAAAGTCCTGATGGGTCTTCGCTGGCTGCTGTGGAAATTCCGCGGGGATCTGGATGACTCGAAGAATGAACGTTCACGCCTGATGGACGCTCTGGGCCTGAATCCGTCACTGGCGATTGCCTGCTACCTCAAAGAAGACCTCGCTCAGATCTGACAACAGCGAGACAAGGCCACCGCCGACAGGTTTCTGACGGACTGGTGTGCCCGTGCTCGCGCTTCGGGAATCCAGGTCCTGCAGACGATGGCCAGCACTCTGGAAAAACACCGGACCGGCATCCTCAACTGGTATGACTTCCGACTCTCGACCGGGCCACTCGAAGGTATCAACAACAAGATCGGGGCTCTTCAGAGAATGGCCTTCGGGTATCGGGACC
>SYLK01000924.1 GCA_005809115.1 Planctomyces sp.
ACCGGGCGGTTCATTTCCTTCGCAGTGAGTGTCTGCCAGACCGTTAACAGACTCGGCAGTCCTTCGGGGGCGAGATCGTCCCGTGAGAGTGCTTCCTGCACGGCTCGACTGGACGACAGCGTCCACGGACCTTTGCTGCTGCAGCCGTGAGTCACCGCTTCGTCGATTCTGGCCGGAACTGACAACGCGTCGAAACGCCCCGGTTGCGCCGGGGCAACCGCTTCTTCAGCTGTTTCCGCTGGAGCTCTCCCAGGCGGACGGTAAAATGCGCTGCGGGGACCGTTCCGGGACCGACTGATTCCGCAGGACGTTCTGGCCGGTCGGACTGTACGTCGTCTTCGTCGGTTGGACGGGAGTCCACGTCGAACGCCACGAAGCAGAAAAGTCCAACGAATCCGTGCTGGTTTCCAAACCTGCGGTCCTCCGGCGTGAAGCCAGGAGGGGCCGCTCTCAGTATCGGTTCAGCGGAAGTTGTGGCAAGGCGTGCAGCGAGTCGCAGAGAATTGAAGTGGACTTGGGACGGAATTGGCTTTGGTTTTCTGGATGCCTGGGGCCGGTGCCCCCAAACTCCCGGGATTTATCGCATGGGGCCATTGACGGGGTGTTTTCGGAGGTGGCCGGAGCTGGTCAGAACCGACCAGCCCGGGCCGCCGTCAACGGCATCGCAGCGGCGCGCAGGTGGCCTCTCGGCAGAGCCTTGTCTTCCTCGACGACAGGGACACGATACGCTGCTGGTTCCGGACTGGCGGGGGAAGTCCCCGTATTCGGGACGATCCAGGACCGGCACGGATCGCTCCCGGTTCGTCGAGCCTGCGATCTCGTTCATCGCGCAATACGCCCACGCTGTTGGCGCAGGGGTTAAACAATTGCAGTGGCGTCAGCGCCGGGCGCTGGTTCTGGCGTCAGGGCACAAGCCGAAACGGTGATCATGGCCGTCAGTTGACGGAATCAGATCGAAGTGCGGACGCCGACCACATGCACCGTCGCCCCCCGGCGGCAGATCGCCGCCGCGATGCTCACCAGTACCGCGGGTGGTGCCAGCAGGAGGCACATCAGCCAGAGCTGGATTCGCACCGATCTCGCAAACGGCGATCGTGCTGCGTTAACGCGATGGAGTACTGCATACAGGCCGTTTCTGGGCAGCCACGGGACGAGATTCAGCAGACTCTGAATCCAGCCGAAAGGATTTTGCCTCAGGCTGAAATGATGAGTCGACTGGCAGCGAAACCCCGCATTCTGCAGCAGCAACCGGAGTCCGCTGAGGGGAAAATGATACAGGTGTCGCGGCGGGTCCAGGTGAAACCAGGCTGGCCCGAACAGGCGGGCCTGCCAGCTGGAGAAATTCGGCACCGCCACGATCACCACGCCGCCCGGCTTCAGGATCCGGTGAACTTCTGCCAGTGTCTCTGCCGGCCGGGGAATGTGTTCGAGCACGTGCCACAGGATGACTTCGTCAAAAAACTGATGCGGAAACGCTGCCTCCGTCAGCGATCCCGCGACTCGAGTCTGGATCCGGGAGTCGAGGCCTTCGATGGCCGCGGCACTGACCTCGAAGCCCCAGCACTGAAAACCGGCGCCGGCCAGAGCATGCAGGGTGACACCTCGCCCGCAGCCCACGTCCAGAATGCGGCCACCCGGCTGAGTCTGCCTTGCAAAAAAGCGGGCGTGCCGTGCTCCCACAAGGCGGACCAGCGCCTCGATCAGTCCCGCAAACTTCTGCCCCTCCGCGCCATAGTACTGAGGCGGATAGAATGCGGCAATCTCCTCGTTCCGCGGCCGCGGGAACAGAGAACCCAGTCCGCATGCCGTGCATTGAACCGTAAGGAATCGAGTACCCGGCAGCGCGAGGATCGCCTGTGCCTGTGTGCCGCCACAGACCGGACACGGTGGTGTCTCAGTCGGTGATGCGATGCCGTTTTCGGAGTGGTCTCTGCCCACCTGCCGGATCCTGACGACAGGCTGCGCGTAGAGTGCGTGTGTGGATTCCAGGCCGGTCGCAGTTTCGGTCATTCCGGCGACTTTCCGCTGGCTGCGCGATCGATCTGAGGCCGCTCGAACAGAGTCAGGGTCGCATGCGGCCAGGTCCTGGGTTCCTGGGCGACGAAACCGGCGGCAGTCAGAATTTCGGCCATGCGCGTCTGTGAAAACCGATTCAGGTCAGTGTCGGTTGCGCAGGCCAGCCAGCATCGCGGTGGCTGGTCCGGCCAGCTGCTGACAATCTCCAGCATGGCAGGCGCGGTTCCCAGGGTCGGATTCCACAGCAGTGGCACCGCATAGCGGGGATGGCGAGATTCCAGATAGAAGCGTCCGGCCCGACAGGCGACGTATTCCTGAAACAGGCGGTCGTGTGCGAATGCTGGCACGATCGCGGCCTCGGCCAGGCCGCCCTGCACCAGGATCGGTTCGCCTTCCCGTGCATTTTCGGCGAGATACGCGTTCAGATACCACCAGTCCTGGTCGGCCGGATGTCCCAGTCGTCCCATTGTCCAGGGCGGCAGTGGCGACAGCCACCAGGAAACGCCGAGCAGGGCGAGTCCGCCGACCACAGCTCCGCGGGAACCCCGCACAGAGGTCAGCAGGGCGGCTGCGAAACAGGCACCCGCCGGGGCAAACGCCACTCGATAGCGTGGATTGGCAAGGCTGGAAATCTCGCCGGACGACAGCACGGCCAGCATGGCGACCGGCAGCAGCGACGCAGCGCCCAGCAGCCACAGATCTCCCTGACGCATCGCGCGGGGCTGTCGATCGGCTCGCCCCAGGACCAGACCAGCTGCACACGCAGCTGGAAAACCGGCCCACCAGAACGCGCCGAATGCGGCCAGGATTGAGTTCCCGGGCGGAGAAAAATTCAGAAACTGGCTCCAGTCTCGCAGTCGCAGAACGGATGGGATCAGGGGCAGGTTCAGCAGCACAGCAAGTCCGGCACCCGTCAGGAGGATCCATGGTCCGCCCCGCGCTGCCGGCTTTTGAAACCCGCGTGAGATCACCAGCACTGCGCCGCAGATCGCAACCAGCAGCACTGACGTATAATGTGTCCACAGGAGTCCGGTGGCTGTCAGCGACCAGCCGAGTGCTCTCCAGAGAGATCGCGGATGACGCTGCCAGCTCAGTGTGGCCAGCAGCAGCAGGCTCGACATGAGCAGCACCGTTCCGTAACACCGTGCGATTCGGGCTTCATCCACGGCCTCCGGGTGCATCGACAGGATCAGCGCCGCAATCCCGCCGACGATCGGTCCGCCGACGGCCAGGCCAGTCCGGTAAATCACCAGCACGGCGAGCAGCGTGCAGATGGCCGAAGGCAGCCGAAAGGTCAGCTCAGTTTTTCCCAGAATCCGCAGAGACAATTGCTGGAGCCAGCCGGAAAGCGGCGGAATAGCGGCATAGTTCAGACTCCGCTCCAGGGTACTGCCGGGCAGGTCAGAGTCGATCACCCAGTATGAACCATGTTCATCCAGCGCCAGCGGTCCGGCCCACCAGAGTGGCGCCATCATCAGGAGGCAGCAGATGCAGGCGAGCGCGAGCAGGACATGGCCGACGATCCGGTGGCTGTCTGCTCCGGCGGTCGCTGGTGTGGTGGGACAGTTGTCAGGCACAGGAATCTCGATCGGGGAACAGCTC
>SYLK01000925.1 GCA_005809115.1 Planctomyces sp.
CCCCAAGGTTCTGGACCGAAATCCACGATTGAGATGCGTCGCGCGTCTCACAGGTCATCGAAGAGATGTTCTGTCTGCGCGGCACTGGTGCCGGTGGCTTTCACGCGTCCTCCACTGCGGAGAATCAGTTCGGCCGCCGCGATGGCATCCTCGTCGATTCCGCAGCTCCGCATCTGTCGCAGAGTCTGATCAATGTCGTACGGTACCCGGCGGATCTCGACCTGACCATGATCAATGATGGCATACGCCGCGCGGGGGTCTCCATCGCGCGGCTGGCCGACACTTCCGGGGTTGACCACCTGCATGCGTTCCAGTTGCAGGTGCATCGGCAGGTGAGTGTGGCCGACACAGACGAAATCGACATCCACGTGTTCCAGACGCTGTTGCCACTGGATTTCGGAGTCTGTGACATATTCATCCAGGGGATCTCGTGGCGTTCCGTGAACCAGCAGAAAGCGGGATCCGTCTATGGTCAGGTGACGTGTGACAGGCATCCGGGCCAGCCACGTCAGATGATCGTGATCCAGCACCTCAAAGTGCCGCGGTCGCATGGCTGAAGCCACGTGGCGGAAGATCCCCCCCGACCTCATGACCACTCGATGCGCGACAGAATGGTCATGATTTCCGCGTACCCACGCGCCGGCATAGCGACGAATCCAGTCAATGCAGGGAACCGGATCTGCAGCATAGTCCACGACATCGCCCAGAAACAGGCACACATCGAATCGCTCGTCGATTGCTGCCAGGGCAGGCCAGTTGGCGTGAATATCCGCCAGCAACAGAATTCTCATGGGGGCGGTTTTGCGAAAGGGCCGATGTTTTCTGTGCGCCCATCAGGCTGAAGAACCCGGTGGCGACAGAGCGAATTCGGCCGGCTCTACTGTAAGATCAGCCAGGACACGATCATGGCACAGCAAAGACACACAAGGATTGCTACGGTCGCCACCTGGATTCGCTGTCGATTCCTTTCGGCCTGTGCCAGGCTGATCAGACGGAATCCCGCCTTTCCCCCGAAAGTCACCACATCCCCATGGTCCAGCTGGCCGTAAGACGCAGCCCGGCCATTGACGAACGTCGGGTGGAGCATCGATTGTTGTTTCAGCTGCCAGTTTCGACCATCGTACTCGAGCCAGCACTGCACCTGATCGACCGTCCGGGCATCAATGACAATATCTGCCGCGGGCGACGAACCCACGATGTTTCTGCCCTTCGTCAGCGGCAGGCGATGTGGCTGACCGTGAATCTGCACGCGCCATCCCGAAGGAGCCGTCTGACTGGATTCTCTCGGGGGCACGGCAGCGAGTGGACGGTCCATGCCGGATCCCGGCCGAACTGCATCGGGTATGTTCTGACGGATTGCCGGTGTCTCAGCGCGTGCAATGGTGCTGGTCGAGTTGGCCAGGTGGTGACTCTTCGATCGCAGCCAGCCGGAGGTGGCGCTGATGGAAGACCGCTGGCTGGTTCCGGACCTCGCGGCCTGCGTCGCCTCGGCCTTCGCCCGTGCCTGACCGGCTCGCAGCGTGACAAGTTCCCGAAAATCGAACTGGATGGGGTTTCGCGCGGCAAAGGGGCGCAGGGCAGCGGCGACCGCGGCAGCCGTCTGAAATCGTTCGCCAGGAGCTTTTCGCATCATCCGCGCAATCACTTCGCCGACTGCCGCGGGGATCTCCGGAACCACCTGACACACGGGGCGAGGGGATCGCGTTCGCTGGGCCTCGAGCTTTGCCTTGTTCGATTTCTCCGGAAACGGCAGACGCGCTGTCAGAGCGACGTACAGACTCGCGCCCAGACTGTACACGTCTGCCCGACCGTCCACGCTCTGGCTGTCCAGTGACTGTTCCGGAGCAATATAGTCGGGCGTTCCGAGGCAGTCGTGGCCAAACAGCATGGACAACGAAAATTCCTCGTCCGGCACGTCGTGCATCAGAGCCAGTCCGAAGTCGAGTATCTTCGTCAGGCCGGACGGGTCAATCAGAAAATTTGCCGGCTTGATGTCTCTGTGAATGACGCCCTGGTCGTGTGCGGCCTGCAGCGCTTCCGCCGCCTGCATCCCGATATCACAGACACTGGACCAGGCAACTGGCCCGCGCAGTGCCACCAGTTCGTGGAGTGTGATGCCGCGGAACAGCTCCATCACCAGATAGTGCACTGCGCCCGTCGAACCGGCACCGTATGTCTGGACGATCCCGGGATGCCTCAGACGCATCCCTGCCTCGCCCTCCAGACGAATTCGCGCCAGCATTCCCGCATCCACGGAATGCTCCGTCGACAGTACCTTCAGCGCGACTTTCTTCTGCTCCCGAGAATCCTCGGCGATGTACACACATCCCATTCCGCCGAAGCCAAGGACTTCGCGGATCAGATACTGATCCACCACAAGGCCCCGGTACCGCCCTTCCAGCAGGCGTTCCGCCTGAAAGGGTGTCAGCAGTTTCTCACGCACCAGACGCCGCGCAGCTTCCAGCGCCGAAAGGTCACCGGCGATCTTCAGGCTTGCTGCCAGATGATGCACTCGGTCACCGGATAACAACCCGCTCTTTTCCAACAGCTCCAGGAATTCGTGGGCAGCACCAGGTACCGGCATGTCGAAACCGTGGTATCGGATTGGGATTGGTTGGCAGGTAATACGAGTGCAGCACTGCCCTGCACGGCAACCTGTCCCGGACAATGCCAAACGGCACATCAACCGGACGCAGATGCCGATCACGGACTGTGCACAGAAGGAAGCCTAACACGCCATCCGGGCCGCGCGAACTCAAAATCTCGCCAGTTTTTTTCAGAACCAGCGCTGTCCGGGCAGGCCACGCGGCCGCGGCAACGGAAATTCGAGTCGCCGATCCGGCTGTCCCGGTCCACTCTCTGCAATTCGGATCTCCGGGCGGTCGAGGTGATCCACATCGCTCCGCTCCGGTTCAGCCGTGGCTCGACGGGATTCAGCACGCCTCGACGCCGCGGTCACCCCAGCGGCTGGGATTGATTCCAGGGGCCTCACGCTTCATGCCGGCCGGTTTGTGCTGCTGTTCCCACTGCATGCCGGTCGTGTTCAGACTTTTGAGATAGGGCTGCGCTATCGCGGGGGCGTTCGCCACCAGTTCTGCTTCCCATTCCTCGACCGGCTGAATGGGACCGGCCCAGGCCGGACGATAGCCGAACTGAACCAGCTCGCGCGGTCGTGCGTCGCGGTTGGGATGGCTGCCATGAAACAGCATCGACGGCACGAGCACGGCGGAACCTGCCGGCACGACCAGAGTAATTTCCTCCGGGTGCGACTGGTAGCGGATATACGGATTTGCGTCGGCGTGGAAGGACAGGTGGGAGCGGGGTATCAGCCGAAATGGCGCACGTTCCGGTGTCAGTTCATCCAGGTAATACAGCACGCGGAGCAGCCGCGGACAACTGCCTTCATACCCGAACAGGCTGGAACCATGCGGCTGGCCATCCGTGTGCATCGAGATCCCGGGGGAGCCAGGCAAAGTACGCTGGAAGAAACCCCGGGTCAAGACGATTTCGGGTCCCATCAGATCATGCAGAAAACTGAGCAGGGGAGGATAACCGATCAGCTCCGCCACAGTGCGGCTGATCCACTGGGGCTGTTTCATTGCGCGCGTCTGGTTGACGCTGTAACTGGTGTGGGACATTTCTGCATCCGCCAGTTCACGTTTGATGCGGGCAATCAAATCGGGAGTGAGGATGGAAGGAAAGACGACATATCCCTCAGTTTCGAGATGCCGCAGCAGCTGGGCACGATTCAGGGGGGCAAAGTCGGTGCGATCGATCTGCATGAAGTCGACCTCTGCGGCTGCATCACCGGATTTCGTCTGTGAGTTCATGGGAAGTCACCTGCATCTGACCTGCGGCTGTTATCGCTTCAGATCATATTCCTTGATTTTGCGGTACAGCGTTCGTTCGCCGATTTCCAGCATCCGGGCGGCTTCCTCAC
>SYLK01000926.1 GCA_005809115.1 Planctomyces sp.
GGAAAGGCCGTGGCATCTGAGTAGCTGATTCCGGCCAGATTGGCGTTGACGAGATTACAGGTTGCAAGATTGATCCCCTGCAATTGACTTCTCTGGAGCTGAGCACCAAACAGATTCGTGTTGTGGAATGTGGAACCTTCCAGGTTGATTCCTTTCAGGTCAGCTCCCGTGAGGTTGGCATTCGAGAAATTAGCCTGATTGATTTCGCATTTCGTAAACCGCAGCTTGAAAAACACTGTTTTGACTGACTTCATCTCCTGCTGAACTTCCTCACGAAGCTGCGGCGGTGGTGCTGCAAACTCTGCCCGAGTCAGATCGCACCCAGTGAAGTCGACAACGGAAATGACTGCGGCAGCAACACACTGTGCTGGGTCTGAAGCGTCTCGAAGGTACTCGTCGCCATTGTTGGCGGCAAATCTGTACCTCGCATCCGGATTGGTGGATGCCCAAAGCGGACCCGTTCCATAGAACCTGGTGGATGGCATCATACTTCCGGCGAAGTTCGTCCGGACCAATTTCGCCTCAGCGAAGTTGACTGCTTCAAATCGGCAGCCTGTTGCCGAGCTGTTCGTCAGGTTGGCCCTTCGGAAATCGGCGTTGCTGAATCGACTACCGTCCAGTTTCGCCCCCTGCAGATCGGCACCGTAAAATGAGATGCCGGAGAAATCCATGTTGCTCAGATCAGTTCCGGCTGCTTCTTTCCATCCCCGTCGCGAATGTTCATCCGCCGTCAGAAATGTGCTGGTCCCGTCGACTCGCTTCACGACGGCAGAGGTCGAAGGTTGAGCGGGCCGTCTTGCAGACCGACTTTCATCGTATTTTGCCCGCAGCAGTGGATTTGACAGCGTTTCGAAAGCCTGCTGCACCAATGCGAACATCCGGGATGCCTCCAACGTCTGGTCCCGATCCGGATGAAGTTTTGCGGCCAAAGCCTTGTAGGCACCCTTGATGACTTCCGGCGATGCCAGAGGCGAAACCTGGAGAATGTCGTAAAAAGATTTGGAAGGACCGTGCATTCTGCCACCCGCATCGAACTCTGAAAACACTGCCTCCAGTGCCGAACTGCCAGAATACCCACTATCCCGCTGACGGCAATGAATTGATCGCTGAATTGCCTGTGGCGGCGATAGGGCCAGCAACTCAGCAATTCCCGGACGTCCGAGAGAACCGGGAAACCGCTGGAAAAGTGCGAAACTGGTACGAAACCTCTTGGTGTGGTGAGAGCGTCGTTTTTCTGGATCGGATCCGGGAACAGCCATGGTCGGCCCCGAACGGAAGCACTTGTTGGCGGACGCTCAGGTTTCGATGGGGCATACAATTCTCTTGACGATCCCGGATTATCTGATCGGCAACCTGGCCGATGCATTGATTTCGGATTTTGCCATGTTCTCGCTGAAGCGCCCAATGACACTCCGGCAGACAAACGCCGGGTTCGGTCGGTATCGGCTTCGGAGATTCTGATACCGCTGGACCAACGGGAGCGGCCACGGGCTCCGGAAATGCTGATACCACTGGACCCGCAGGAGCGGCCACGGGCGCCGGTTTGCCTGCATCCCCTCCACCGCAGCCGACAATCAGGGCAATCACCATGAAGAGAGCTGGTCGCATCCTCAGACTCCCGAAAACAGGTTCGCTCCGGCCCCGGTCTGGCACACCTGGCCATGACACCTGAGGCGGGAACGGAAGCGGCGGGCTGGGTCCCTGGATGGCTTCTGGAATCCGGTTGTGGCCGCTTCAGCATCGTTCCTGACCCGTTCCACGGCACGGGCGTCGGGATGACCGATCTGGAGCGTCTGGCAGTCAGAACACGCGTCACCTGGTCGCCCGCAGTTCTCTGCCGTCTGCCACTGCATTCCGTTCCCGGTCAGCCGCCAGTTCTTTCTCGTACGCGGCCAGAACGACGGCTTCCAGCTGCTGGCGGGCCTTGGCGCTGATCGGGTGGACGATATCCCGATAAATCCGGCGGGGCGGGTTCTCGGTGCCGACCATTGGCTGGCCACACTGGCAGCAGAATCGGGCGTTGAAGTCATTCCTCGCACTGCAGAGGACGCACGGCTCGGCCGATCGCCGGTTGGGCATCGCGACAAGGAAACCGTTCTCCATCGCGAGGATCTTGACCTCGCGGATCACGATGGCATCGTCGATCACGACACTGCAGTACGCACGCACTTTGTCCTGCTGGTAGCCTGTCAGCTCAACCGTCACTTCGGTGATTTCCATTGCGGTGTCCTGTCATGGTGTGGCGGGATGGGCTGAGGATTGCCTCAGCTGCGGGCGATGCCGCGGAATCAGTACACCGAAGGTGCCGGAAATTGTCAATCGGCTAACCGGTCCGGCCAGTCACTGTCAAGTGATGGCCAGGGGGCTGAGAGGGAGACTCCGCCGCCAGCGGTCACGGCAGTTCGTCGAGTTGCTTGAGGGGCACCCTCGGCCACGGAATCTGTACATGCGCACAAAATCCGATAGTATTCGGTCAAGACTGGCGAAGCTGGCTCAGCCTGCGGTACGGCAAAGCTGACACTTGAGGTCGGTCTCTGCGCGTTTTCGAGACTGAGTCTGCGTACGATTCCTGGAAGTCCCTGCAAGAGACAAACCCATGCCAGTTCGAGACCGCATCATCTGGGGCGACAACAACCCTTTCAGTGATCCTCGATTGATTGGGCTCGATGTGCTCATCCGCGACGTCCGACGCCACGGTCGACTTCCACAGGGCGTCACGGGTGGCAGCGTCTTCCAGAATCTCGACGGCGATCTTCCAGTCAGGCCGCTGAACTACTACCGCGAATATGACGTCCAGCCTCCTGCAGCCGCAGGGCGAGGAAAGCTTCGCATCGTGCTGGGAAACGGAGGCGAAGTTTACATCACCGGAAACCACTACCGCGACTTCCGCCAGATCATCAACATGCCCCAGTGACGCCGCACGGATGAGTCGCTTCCGATGGAATAACCAGGTACCGGCTACTGTGTCTTCGGACTGACCACGCGGGGTGGCGCTGCCAGGATCGCCTGTGATGCGAAGCAACACCAACCTGCTCGTGTCACATCGGCGAATCCTGAATATGCGCCTGCAGTTCCTGAATCGTGAGCGGCGGGTCCTGGCGATGGAGCATGGCATGGCAGTTCGGGCAGACCGGCCTGAGGTCAACCACCGGATCGATCTGGTATTCGCTTCCGATCGAGGACAACGGAACCAGATGGTGCGCGTGAATAAAACCCACGCCAAGCTGGCCAAATTTCACTTCGAAGGAAAAACCACAGACGGAACAGGACGTTCC
>SYLK01000927.1 GCA_005809115.1 Planctomyces sp.
CTCGCACCCGCACCCGCACCCGCCGCCCAGCGTCCTCGACCGACTTCCCACTTCGACCAGCCCGACTCCCCTGACCCCGCCGCAGGTGCCACCGGGAAGGCAGCCGTCCTGCTGGAACTCCAGGCCGCCGGTTTTCCAGTTCCCGATTTCCTGGTTGCCGGCTTCCCGGTCGTCGGCTTCCCGGTCGTCGGTCAGCTGCCAGATCCAGCAGACTCAGACGAGGCTTCGCCGCGTGCCCCGGTTACCGGAAGTGCGCCCGAGGGTCGGCTGACGGAACGTTTCATCCCCGAAAACGCATCCCCGCAGGAGCTGGCGGAATTTGTTCTTCGGCTCGGTCTGCCACTGGCCGTTCGATCGTCGGCTTCGGTCGAGGATCGCCCGGGGGCATCCTTCGCCGGGCAGTTTCAGAGTTTCCTGAACCTGCAGACCGTCCCGGAAGTGCTGGCTGCCATGGTCCGCTGCCGCGAATCCCTGCGATCACCCTCGGTTCTGGAATACTGTCGGCAAATTGCCGTCGATCCGGCTTGTCTGAGCATGAATGTCATTCTGCAGCGCATGGTACAGCCGGAACTCGCCGGCGTGGCATTCACGGTCAATCCCGTAACCGGTGCCGAGGAAGTTGTGGTCGAGGCCTGCGAAGGTCTCGCTGACGAACTGCTCGCTGGACACCGAACGCCCGTCCCGGACAGCCATCCACTCCTGAAACAGCATCGATCAGAGATTGTCGATCTGGCGCTCCGCGTCCAGCGTCATTTCGGTGCACCTCAGGACATCGAGTTTGCCATCGAACACGGGATCATCTGGATCCTGCAGTCGCGGCCGATTACCCGGATCGGATTCTCCGGTGTCGACGGCGAATGGACCAACGCCGATTTTCGCGATGGAGGTGTCTCCAGCGACGTCTGTTCGCCACTGATGTGGTCGCTCTACGAACTGATCTGGAATACGACTCTCAAAGGTTGTCTCAGGGAAGTGCACCTGTTCAGCGGTGACTTTCAGGCGGCCCGCACGTTCTTCGGGCGTCCCTACTGGAATCTGGGTGCAGTGAAACAATGCGTGGCGAAAATCCCGGGTTTCGTGGAACGCGATTTCGACGCGGACCTGAGTGTGCAGGTCAATTATTCGGGTGACGGCACGCGGACACCGTGGACGTGCCGTTCGCTGCTGAGGGTGCTCCCGGTGGCTTTCGCTGTCAGCCGCTTCGTGCGGCGCCAGTCGAAAATCGCCGAGGCTATTGTCCGGGAGGGAGTTTCAGAATTCAACCTGATCTGCGAAGCCATCCCGACGGACCCCGCGACATGCTTCCGGAGTCTGGTCGAAGGTGACTATTTTCGTCTCGAGTGCCGTTACTTCCGCACCATCTTCGCCCTGTCTCTGGCGAAAATGGATTTCATGATGGCGTTCCCCGGTGCCGACTATCCGAGTCTGACCGGAGGACTGGCCCGCCTGCAGCACTCCGAACCGCTGCGCCGACTTCGCGAACTTTCCCTCCGCGGTGACTCCGATATCACACCGTTGCTCAGCGAATTCAGCCACCACTATTCGCAGGGACTGGACATCATCCGGCCACGCTGGGACGAAGATCCGGAATTTGTGAAAACGCTGCTCACGTCTCTGCCGCCAGCCTCAACGGGTGACGCACCATCGATCCAGTCCGAATCCCGGTACGAGCAGGCCCGCTCAGCCTTTGCCGCGTCACTCCCGTTCTGGCAGCGCAGCGCATTCCATCGGAAACTCGATCGGCTGCGGAATCTCGTCTGGCTCCGCGAAGAACTGCGGGATCTGTCCGGAAAGTTGTACTACCTGATCCGCCGCTGTGCTCTTGGAATCGGCCGCCAGAGTGGTGCCGGTGACGACGTCTTTTTCATGACATATGACGAAGTCTTCCAGGACGACCGGTCTCACGTTCCGTCCAGACGCTCGATCTGGGAAAGCTATCGAAACTTCCGTGCTCCGCACGAAATCGGCGGACGATTCTTCTGCCAACCTGCCCCTCTGCACGGCGACATCCGCGGGATCGGCGCCAGCCCGGGCCGAGTCCAGGGCACGGCCCGCGTCGCCCGAACTGTCGCCGATGCCATTCGCCTGCCCACCGGTTCCATTCTCGTCTGCCCCTGCACCGACCCCGGCTGGACGCCGGCGCTGAATCGCGTCGCGGCGGTCATTACTGAAGCCGGTGGACTGCTGTCTCATGCGGCCGTGATCTGCCGCGAATTCGGAATCCCGGCCGTGCTGGGTGTTCCTTCGGCCACCGATCGCATTCCTGATGGTGCCACGGTCGTCGTCGACGGCGCTTCGGGCTGCGTCAGCCTGCAACAGCCGACAGAGGCGATCTGACCCTGCGCCGGGCAATCCGGCAGGTCTTTTCTGCACCGCCCGCCTGCAGCAGAGGGATCCGCTCTGAGGGCGCGCTGTCCCGTCTTCACCCGACCTTACGGCAGCGAAACCGGACAGACGAAATCCGCATGCCGGACGGCCAGGACAGAACAGGTCAGCCGGGGCAGCAGACGCTCCGCCGTGTTTCCGATCAGCATGCCGCTGACTCCCGAGCGTCCTCTGGTCCCCATCACCACGACATCCACCGCATTTTCCTCAATCATCCGCAGGATTGCTTCCTCCGGCTGACCAGTCACAACATGGATGTCCGGCACTGGCTTCGGATGCAGCGAAGCGACATCGTCCATGATGCGTTGTCGAGCCGCTTCCAGCCGGATCTGCTGCTCCGCCTCCGAAAAGCCCGCCGGAGGAATCCCGAAGGATGGCGTCAGCTCGAGTCCGTGGATCACCAGCAGCTTCGCACCATGCAGCGCCGCCAGCGAAGCACCCAGTCGCAGCGAATCATGCCCCACTTCCGACAGATCATGCGCCACGAGGATGTTTCTGAACCCACTCCCGGCGACAGGTTTGGTCACCCAGACCGGACAGGGACAGTACCGCAGCAACTTCATGGCCGTGCTGCCATAGAGCATCCGCTCAAGCGGCCCGGGATTCCGCGTCCCCACTACCACCAGATCATGCTGCTGCGAAATCGTCCGCTGGATCAGAGTCAGCCAGCTCTTGCCGAAGCAGACCACAGCTTCCGCCCGGACGCCCTCTTCGGCCGCCTGTGTGACCAGGTTCTGCAGGACACCCTGAGCAGCATCCACGACATTCGGCTCGCTGCCCTGATACTCTTCAATCATCTTCTGCGTGCCGGCCGAAACATCCAGCGCCGACATCAGACACAGATTCGCCCCGGACTCCTTCGCCAGCTCAATCGATCGACGCACCGCTTCCCGATTCGGCGGAGTCAGGTCCTGTGAGACCAGCCGGTCACCACCTGACAGATCGACACCCGTCAGAATTCTGCGAAATCGCTTCATCTCAGCTCCTCACGCGCAACCCGAACTGACACGCCGGGCTGACCTCGGTTCGCGCGGGCCACACCCGCACTCCAGCCGTCACGCCCGGCCAATGGCACGGCAGCAAACCCAGTGCTGTGTGATTCTGCCGAAACACGACTGACAACGCAACGGACAGGGCCAACGAGCCCGACAACACATCGCCCCATGCAGCCGGACAACTCACGGAACGTGGATCCCGTCGTCATGTTTTCCCAACGGAAACAATCCCCACAGCGGCTTCCGGCTGAAATACCCTCAACGAGTTCCGCAGAATCCGATGGGATCAACGATCGCCGTACGCGATAAATCGGGACGAATCACTCGGTCACCACCCTCGGCAGGTTCACCTGAGTTCTGCGTCGCAGATCCACCATCAGGACCACCCACAATGTGATCCACAGCCCGGACCGGGCGACACGCGATCATTCACGAGAATTCCACTCCTCTGCGGTCTGACCGACTGCCTCGGACTCCGGCATGCACTCAAACGCTCCCGCTACACCATACACTCACGCGGATTCTATACATTTGCAGTGTGATTGCATATGCATTTCAGAAAGATTTTGGTTCCGCGGAGGGGTGCGGGAACTTCCCTGAGGCACCTCCGGTTTCCCATACAGCTCTCGCAGTCTGTACAGCCACGCGAATTTCCCGCGTATCAGGCGTTGCCTCCCGGCCGCGGACCTGCCGTCACGTCCTGACGGGACCGCATCACTTCGTGCGAGTAGCTGTCGCAGCCCGATGTTTGATCGAGCCGACCTGCAGTCTGCCCGATTAGTGAATTGCGCCTCTCTGTCCTCGGTCATGTTTCACAGGCCCTGTCGCAGTAAAGCTCGAGCCAGCCCAAATCTGTCCGAGCCACTCACAACGGCTGCGCGCTGCCGGCAGGTGCCGGGGCTGAATCCGCTTGTGCGGCAGGTTCGGCCAGCGGCAGCCGGAAACAAGCGGCCTCTTCAGCATTCCGAAGATACAGTCGATCGCCCACCACGACCGGGTGATTCCACGTCTTGCCCTCGATCGCTCTGAACTTTGCCAGTTCTGAGTGTGCCGACGGGTCAGCTTTCACCAGCACAACATCTCCGTATTCGCTCGCGATCAGCAGCAGTCCCGAGTCCTCCAGCAGCAGCACCTGACCTTTGCCGTACCGGCCGCCCTTCCAGCGGCGTTCGCCGTTGTCGAGATCAATGCAGGTGAAAATTGCACCGTCAAAGCCGTAGAGGTATCCCTGAGCGACGACGAAGTCATTGAAGTCGGGTTTCAGGTCACGTGATGTCCACAGGTCTTCGGCGATCAGGGAATCACCCGTCTGCGTGATTCGGACAAGTCGGGTCCCGGATCCCATCCCCGTCGGGACCAGCAATGAATTGCCGTTGACGAGCCTGGGCTGCAGAACCCGATAACCCGCGATCGCCCAGTCGTACCTGAGTTTCTGACTGCCTGTGGCCGGATCATGCAGTGTCACGCCCTCGTTGGTCAGCATCGCAACCAGAGGGACGCCGGCGAACTGGCACAGACATGGCGAGCTGTAGGAATGGTCCCCGCTGGCAGCCGACCATCGCAGTTGTCCGGTCTCCGTGTCGAATCCAAGCAACCCCTGATCACCAGCGCCACCAGCGTGAACAATGACGACGCCGTCGGTGATCAGCGGGGACGAAGCAAATCCCCACGTCGGAGGCTGCCGCGCCGCGACCTCTCGCAAATCCTGCTTCCAGACAGTTCGGCCTGTTTCGGCCTCGAGCCGCATCAGATAACCCTGCGCCCCCATCACAAACAGCTGCCCTTCCGCAAGCGTCGGAGTCGCCCGGGGCCCGGGACCTCCCAGAGGATCACTGAATCGCGACTCCACCTGCTGACTCCACACTTCCTGCCCGGATCGGGCGTCATAACAGACCACCGACTCCATCGGACCACGCTGCTCCTGTGTGAACAGCAGGTCTCCGGCAACCACGAAGGATGACCACGCCGGTCCCACAGGAATCTTCCACAGCTGCTCCGGTGGCTTCGTCGCCCAGTCAGTTGCCAGCCGTGTGCCTCGCTGACTCCCACTGCGATACGCGCCACGAAAGGCAGGCCATTCGGGACTGAGCAGCGCCGCGGCATGATCTCCGGGAGGCAGTTCCCCTGCGCTGCCCTCCGGCGCCTGTTCCCTGAATGCCAGCAGATGTTCCTCGGCGGACTCCTGCCACCGCCAGTGCAGCCCCATCGTGTTGTTGCCCCACATGCCGTCAGCTCGCAGCAGCGTCGAGAATCCGAAGCCACACACCGCCAGCAGGACTGTCAAAAACGTTCGTCGGAAACTCAGCACTCCCGAGCAGAACAGGGCCGCCAGACCAAACGCCGCCATCCCCATGGGAACCGTGATGAGCATTGTGGCCGGGCCGCGCATCGACTGGTCCGACAGGATCATCGTGCCGCACACACCGACCACGACTCCGGCCAGACCGATCAGACGCTCCTGCCAGCGCGCCCGACTCGCCACCAGCCACCAGACCAGAACCAGCGCACTGCACAGCAGCGGACCAAAGGCTGCAACCATCCAGAGCGTCGGAGGGCCGTCCTCGATCATGGACGGCACGAACCGCGTCGCCACCATCGTGACCAGCAGCAGCACTGCCGGCCAGACCCGCAATGCATGGAAGCGAGACACACCAGGTTGCCCCGAAACTGCCCGTGTGTCGTCCGATTGTTCGCCCATCGCCATGCCCCGCTGCTGAACATCACTGAATCACATCCGCCGGAATGTTCCAGGAATTATAGAGCATTCGCGGAACTTTCCACGAAGACGACGGCATGAATCGCGAAACCGTCAGAAAAAGACGCTTGTGGTGACGTCTCAGGCAAGGAGCGAGGAGCAGACGGGACACCCCCTCGCCGACGAGCGACGTGGCCTGAGACGTCACCACAAACGTACCGCAGGGCTGCTTCGAGAGCGGCCGACCTGCGGCGTCATCGCTCCTCGACGACATGTGTCGCCTCGTCACTCTTCCTGGCATCTCGACCACTCTCGAAGCAAC
>SYLK01000928.1 GCA_005809115.1 Planctomyces sp.
CGGAAAGATCTGTTCCAGCATGGCTGCCGCTTCAGTCGCGTCGGCAGCCTGCAGATAAAACACGGTCCAGGTCGTCCGCGTCGGCAGCGTCTGCTGCAGTGAATCCATCATGTTCTCCAGGCGGTCGAGCGCTGCTTCATCCCGTGAACTCAGAATCAGATCATCGCCATTCACGATGATCCGGATCTCATCGTCGGAATTCTGCGGATCGTCACCGGCTTCCGATTCTGATTCAGCCCCGGATCCTGCCCCCGCGGCGCCACTGGCAGACGTGTCGGCTCCGCGAGATCCCTCGTCCGTCCCGGCGGAAGGGCTGGTGGTGTCAGGTGACTCGGTAACACCCACGGTCAGGTAGCGGAGGGGAGAGCGTGGCACGCCATCAGTTCTGTTCGGCTCCAGCGGGAGATTCGCATCGCGCTCCGTCATATCGTCGCGGGTTCCCTGCCGGGAGTCTGCTCCGTCGCCGGAGACCGGGCCTTTCTGGGTCCGCAGTTCGCGAATTGGTCCCTGCTGACGCGGCACCACGATCCGGACGCGGGCCGTTTCCGAGGACTCCCAGGTCTGCTGCAGAAACCGCAGAAACTCTTCAGGGCTGCGCCCCTGCAGGGAATAACGCCGCACCGGACCACTCTCCCCCTGCGGTCGCGCTCCGGTCCCGTCTTCGCCCAGATCCGCCAGCACAACGCGAATCTGGGCCAGTTGATCGGCTGACCCCCGGACGATGATTCGCCGGCCATACAGGTCCGTCTCGATCGTTGGTGCTGTCGTGCCGTCGGCGAGGAACAGGTTTCGCAGGAGCGTGGCGGCCGAGAGCGGATCCATTCTGACCAGCGAGATCACGGCCACGGATCCCGTTCCACTGCCGCCGCCGAACTGTCGGACCCATTCCGCGACCTGTTCCTGCTGCTTCGCCGTGCCCCAGATATGGATCTTGCCGTCGCGGCCGGCGTCATTGACCACCACACCCGGCATCATCGCGTTGATGCTCTTTGCGGCCTCGCCCACATCAACGCCAGTCAGCGAATACACGTGCAGGTACGGCCCGGCGCTGCCATGAGTGCCGATGGGAGTGCCATCAGGTGCCTCTGAGACATCAATCGCCCTGACGATTTCCTCGACCAGCGCCTGCTGCACCGGTGTCCCGGTCACGAACAGACTGTTCGTACGAGTGTCGGACGCGACCTGCAGGGCTGGCCCCGCGGCGACGGGTGGCCTCGGTCCGCCGCCTCCCCGACCCTCGTTCATCGAGCTGACGTTCACCGCCACCTGTCGCATTCCGAACTGAGTCAGCAGCATGAATTCCGCTTCCTCGGCCTGGATGTTCTTCAGGAAGTACGAACGGAAAATCTGATCCGGCTTCTTCCGAGCCAGTGACCCGCGGACGAATTTATCGATGCGACGCAGATTGGCCCCTGCATCACGGATAATCAGCGTTCCCGTCTGAGTGAACGCTGGCATGCGGCCCTGAGGACTCAGCAGTGCCTCGACCTCCTGCGCCATCACTCCCACATCAACGCCTTCAACTGCCAGTTCGATCCGCACAATCTCATGCTCACCCACCCGCTCCAGATCCTCCGACCGGACGTCCGGGATCAGTGTCTCCGGAATGCCCTTGTCGGTGTTCAGGCACACCAGAAAGCCGTCATTCCTGACCAGCGAAAATCCCTTCCGCAGCAGGTAGCCGTTGAGGATGTCAAGCGCCTGGTCAGCCGTGTGCTCGCGACTGTCGAGGTGACTGAAAGTTCCCGGCGGTGTGACGTTGAGGTCCAGGGTGTAACCGGCCGCTCCGGCAAAATCGGTCAGCACCTGTTCCCATGGCGCAAACCGGAAATTGAATGAGAATTTTTCCACCCTGCCGCCGGAACTGACGCCTGCCGTTGTGCCAAAACCTGCCACGGGCGCTTCAGCGGTGTCACTTGCGCTCTCAGAACTCCGGTTCTCGGGACTCGGACTGCCCTGCGGCCCTGACCCGGCATCCGGAGTGTTGTTCGGTGCAGGTTTCTCGGACGCCACAGCCGCGGACACCGCGTTCAGCGGCGCTGCGGCTGACTGCCGCTCCCAGGCGAGTTTCTGGTCAGGTGTCAGCACCGCCAGAAACTTGTCTCGCCACTGGTCGTCGAATTTCTGCCGGTCTTCATCTGACGTGTTGAAACCCAGCTCTCGCGCCGTCGTACGCCGTTCGTCATTCAGCTTCCGAATTGACAACGACTGCTCTTCCGTGAGTCCCAGGTCTGCCGCGACGCGCACGTCCGTCAGTGCCCGCACCCCCGCCGTTTCGATGAACAATTTTCGCAGCGCCAGCTTCTGGGCGGGCGTCAGCAGTTCGACAGCCTGTGACTGAAACACCGTCCGTGCCTTCATCACGGCCAGATTCATCTCTGCGCGAATCGCGGCCTTCTCTGCATCAGACTTCGCGTCAGCGATCCGCTGCAGGTACGGCTCAAACACCTCGCGACCAACGCTGGCACCCTTCTGAATCTCGCTCAGTTTTCCGATCTGGGATTCCGACAGCTCCAGCTGCTGCTGGATCTCCTCGCGTCGCAGCAGATCCAGCTCCCCTCCGGGTGCTCTCTGCCCGAATGCTGCCGCGGGAACAAACGCGAACACAGTCAGAAATAAAGCCGGAATCGCTCGATGCATGGTCCGGAAAGTAAACATGCGCACACTGTGCTGTCTCATACAATTATCCAGCGGACACTGAACATCCGATCATTTATGTCGTGTGTGACGGTGATCTGCGAGGTATCACCTTTCACTATTCGAAGTAACCCTGATTTCTATTGAAAGAGTCTCAGAAATCCGCGAAAGTTTCCGAACCTGACGGCATGTTTCGGGGTTTACGCCATGAGTGCGTACTCCGCGAGTTGTCTCATTTGTAAGGTCTTTGTACCGTCCCGGGGGCCGTCGTCCACAGAGCACGTTCGCATTTGGTGGCTAATGCTGAAAATCCTCGCCCTGCTGATCGTGTCCATTCAATGGCTCCTGTTTCCCGGCCTCGTGGCCGGTCAGAACTTTGAGAATGGAGATGGTGGATCCGGACGACGCGGGCGCGGACAGGCTGGCGATCGGGGTGATTTCCGAGCGCGAGGACCAGGGGCGGAAAGCGGGTTTGGGGGAAATTTCGGACAGGATTCCGGTGGTTTCGGGCGAGGACGACGAGGATTCCGGCCAGGTGGCGGTTTTCCGGAGGGCGGATTCTTTCCCGGCGGCCCCGAAGGCGGACGTGGTGAACAGGGGTTCGGTGGCGGTGGATTCGGTGGCGATGGATTCGGTGGCGGTGGGTTTGGTGGCGGTGGGTTTGGTGGTGAGCGGCGATCATCGCGGTTCAATTCCATGATCGACCGGGACGGAGACGGGGTGATCCAGCAGGAAGAGATCGACCGGATGCCGGAGTTCATGCGGAACATGCTGAGTTCTCGCGGGATCGAACTCCGAACGGGCATGTCGGTGGACGAATTTCAACAGGCGTTTCGCGGTGGATTTTCCGGACGGGGCGGTCGGGACGGTTCCGAATGGCCTGACGGCGAACAGCCCGAGAAAAAGATCCCGCTGAAGCCGTATAAGCAGAAGGAGCCTCCTCGCATCACGGTTGAGTTGCCGCCCCGGTGGAGCCAGGATGACAGTGATTTTGACGGCCAGCTGGCGTTCCATGAATGGCTGGCGACTCGTCGCGAGGACCTGGCAGAGTTTGATCGAATCGACACTGATGGTGACGGTTTCCTGACCCCCGAGGAGCTGCTGGAAGCGGACTCAGCTGAGAAGCCCGATCGATTGGCGCCGTATCTGACGTCGGTTCAGGCCGAACGTCTGGTCATTGTTGGTCCTCGTGAGCCGACGTCGGAAGTTGATGTCAGAGGCGGTGCGGAAGCCGGGAACTCCGAGGGCGGTCCGGTCGACTCCGGAGCGGACAGCCGCCGCGGTCGCCGCGGGCGTGGTCGTGACGCGGGTGGTCGTGACGGGGGGCAAGCGCCGGCAGATGCTCAGCAGAATTGATCGGCCGGCCGGAACGTGAGAACGTTCAGAAATGTGTCCTGGGAGAATCCGCGAGTCGCCTGAGAGTCCAGCGACTCGTGTTGATTCCTGCTCTCGGACTGGGCAGAATGTGCGCCGATCTGCTGGCTCAGATTTCTGCGGCGGTTTTCCCAGTCGGTGCTGAATGAGTGTCTCCGTCATTTTTTTTTACGTGCTGCTGCTGCTGTTTTCGGCTGTCGTGCTGGTGTCTCTGCTGCGGCTGATTCCGCAGCGACGCAGGGGGACGGGTATTCGGCTGCTGACCGGCGGCATCGTGGTGGTCGGCGGGGCCTGGTGGTCATGGCAGTTTCGCTCTCGGCCTGAAAGCCTGCTGCTGAGTGGAACAGTGACCGCCGCGGCGCTGGTATTGCTGATGAATTCGCAGTTGCTCCGCTGGAAGACCGTGGCGGTGCCGCTGGCGGCGGTGCTGGCATTCTGCGTCGCCGGATGGACTCGGCAGCCTGGCGCGGAGGACGCCTGGAGGAAACATCTGCCGCGACAGGTCGAGGACCATGGCTTCGTGTCTTCGTCGGCCTGTCGCAGTTGCCATCCTGGGCATTACGACTCCTGGCACGACTCGTGGCATCGGACCATGACTCAGGCGGCAACCAGCGACGCCGTAATGGCACCGTTTGAGGGTATCAAGGTGGAGAATCGGGGTCGGACATATCAGTTTGAAAAGCATGGCGACGAATTCTGGGTGACGATGCCGGATGTTGACTGGGAGAACGCTGCCCGCGATGCCGGGATTGATATCCGCAGGATCCCGAATCCTCCACCCCGCCGCAGACAGGTCGTGATGGTGACCGGCTCGCACCATATGCAGAATTACTGGGTGCCCGGCGAACAGGGTAACGAACTGTTCATGCTGCCGCTGACCTACCATCTCCGCCGCAGGCGGTGGTTTCCGAGCGAGGATTCGTTTCTGAATCCTCCCGACGATCAGCCCTCACGGCTGCTCAGTCACTGGAACAGCAACTGCATTCGCTGCCACAGCGTCGCCGGCAATCCCGGTCTGGTGCCGACCGGACCATCTCGTCAGGATGGCACGCACGGAGTGATGAACAGTCGGGTGGCGGAGCTGGGAATCTCGTGTGAAGCCTGCCACGGGCCGGGGCAGCAACATATCCAGTTTCATCACAACCCACTGAATCGTTATCTCAGCCATCTGCGGAACGAACCCGATCCC
>SYLK01000929.1 GCA_005809115.1 Planctomyces sp.
AGAAAATCTGCTTCGGCTCGGTTGAAGCACTGCCGCACAGGAGTCACCAGGTTTCCGAGATTGTTTTCGATACCACAGCAGGCGGCCATCATGTGAGCCGCACAGATCGTTTCCTTGCCACCCAGCCCGATGAAATAGTTCTTGTTGTGGTTCGCGAATCCCAGGACTTCGTGCGGCACCACATGACCGATGTTGATAATCAGATCCCAATGTTCTTCCATCAGCATCCGGTTCAGATCGATCGGAATGGGCCAGTCCGCAGCGCCTGCCGACACCTCCCGCACAAAATCGGCTGGTATTTCGCCGACACGAACAACGCCGCCGCGCCAGTCATGCGCATGAATCCGCTCATGTGGAACAGATCCGAACATCGCCCGATTTTGTTCAACCGTGTGCGGTTCATGCTGACCCAGCGTCGGAATGACATGAACATCCGCTTCACCCCGAAACAGGTCATAGAAGAACTCGGTGATCCACCCGCTGCCGGAGTGCATCCGGGTGATGTCTGGCGGCAGCAGCAGGACTCGCCGGGGCGCGGCACAGATCCGCTGTCGTGCAGCATCCGCCGTGTCCCGGAGCAATCCGGTCATTCGCTCCCTGGAAATCGCATTCGCCCGTTCACTGATCCACGGCATGGCTGGCTTCTTCTCCCGCTGGTTCGCGGTTTCTGCGGAGAATTCCGGTGTGATGTGTGAAGAGATGATCTCACGGTGGTGTCTGTCAGGGGCGTACCACGGTGTCCGGCGTGCCACTGCATTGCATGAGATTGGACAGGATCCGACGTGCTTCAGCAAGCGCGGAGTCAGTCAGTTGCCCCGGAGAGATCGGCAGTGTGCAAACGGAATCAGCGAAACACGGTCGTGGTGACGGCTGTGTTGACACGCTATTCTGTGTTCAGGAAGCTATTCTGTGTTCAGGAAGCTATTCTGGGGACAAGACGCTGCTCGGTGGGCAGGACGCTGCTCTGGCGGGCCGATTTCCTGTCGGGCGGTCCGAACTCGCTCAACCGGCTGACCGGATCGGCAGCCTGCGTCTCACTGTGATGGTGGTATTCCTGACGTCATTCTCCGCGAGGTGTTTCGTGGCTGCCCCTGACTTTCGCGATCGATTGCTGCAGTGCCTCGGTGGTCCCTGGCCGGATCCCTGCGATCTGAAACCTCGGATTCGCGAAACAATGCAGCAGGATGGCTATCGCATCGAGTCCGTGACTTACGAATCCGAACCGGGCGATGCGGTTCCGGCTCTTCTGCTGATTCCGGACGGCGTTTCCGGCCGGTCGCCTGCTCCGGGTATCTGCGTCTGGCATCAGCATGCCGGGCAGTGGGCCAAAGGGAAATCCGAGCCGGCCGGCATTGGCTGGGATCCGATGCATCACACGGGTGCCGCACTCTGCCGGGACGGCTATGTCGTCCTCTGCCCCGATGCCCTGTGTTTCGAAGAACGACAGGATTCATCCGGCCGGCTGAAAAACGGTGATTACGAGCGATTCGAGTTCCTGAGATACGTCGTGGCAGGCAAATGCATGGCCTGGAAGAATATTCTCGACATGCGGCGTGCCGTGGATTTCCTCGTGACTCGCCCGGAAGTCCAGGCCGATGCGCTGGGCTGCTACGGACACTCCATGGGTTCCACTTTCACATGGCTCGTCGGCCCGTGGGAACCCCGCCTGCGGTGTCTGGTCGGAAACTGCTGTCTGCCCACGTACGCCGGAATCCACCGGGAACATCTGCTGCACTGTTTCCCGAATTTTATCCCCGGCCTCAGCCAGTTCGGCGATACGTTCGACCTGGCAGGACTGATCGCGCCGCGCCCGCTGCACATGAATTTTGGTGATCTGGATCGCGGCAGCCCGATTGATGAAGTTCGCCGCGCGATGCCAATCATTGCCCGGGCATACCAAAGCATGCATGCTGAACAGAACTTCTCTTTCCTGATTCAGGAGCAGACAGATCACGTTCTGTCAGACGAGATGTGGCGGAGCACCCGCACCTGGTTCTCGAAACATCTGGGAAGATGACCAGCGCTGTGCAGGCGGGTGGCGCACGGGTGACAGACAACCGAAGCGCTGGCGAGGGCGCAGGCGGCGTGCAGGCGAGTTTGCTGCGAGAAACCGACGGCATCAGCCTGCCTGGCGTGTTCACCGTGTTCAGCGTGGAATTCGCCGCAGGTACGGCACTTCATCCTGAAACAGGCGGTCTTCCTCGATCACGAATCGTACGCCTGTCTCCGAATCCAGCAGACCACAGGTTCGCGCGAAGGGGTCATCGCAGCGGCTCAGGTGCTTGCGGCTGACCAGGAGCTGACAGTATTCGTCGCGATCCACGAATCGTTCGTCGATCGCTGTGTTCATGGCTTTGCTGCACTGCATCGCTGACTCCTTCACCACGGCCACCAGTGACGGTGGCGTGCCTCGCCCCGGGCAACGTGCCGACATCAGAATCGCGTCCCTGCAGACTCAGGATCTCCTCTGTTCCTGCCCGGCACAACAACCAGAGTCACGCTGCACAGTGACGCTGAGAACGTCACTCCGCCGACTCGCACTGTGTGCCGAACCATCCCTATTATACAGTCGCCAGCGCCAGTTGAACAGCTGCCGCGACCGGCGATAACAAGACACATGTTCTCATGTGCACTATTGTGGCGAACGAGCGGATGATTGAGGGTAAAATGGCTGAATTTGTCAGGAAGAGTCCCCCATGAACACGGTCTCTGAAGCGGTCGGTATGATTGTCGCGGCGGTTGTGACCGGTTCGTGTGAGACCGTTTCACCGAGCGACGCGTGGCGTCGTGTGCTGGCATTGGACCTTTCAGCGCCGCAGGATTCGCCGCCGTTTGACAAGTCGCTGATGGATGGCTTCGCTGTCAGCCTGAGAGCATTCGAAGGCGGAAACGGGAGCACCGCGGGTGGCGCGTCGCACGTGCGACTCGAGGTGACTGAGACGGTCACGGCTGGGCAGACGCCGACGCGGTCGGTCACGTCGACCACGGCAATCCGCATCATGACAGGGGCGCCGTTACCCGCGGGAGCTGACTGTGTGGTGCCGATCGAGCGTACGGAGTTTTCGGAAGCGGTGCCCGATACGGTGGTCATCGGTCGCGAGGTTCCGCGGACGGAGGACTGCATTCTGCGGCGCGGGGCGGCAGCTCGCGTGGGCGATCCCCTGCTGAAGTCCGGAACGATCCTGGAGCCTCGTCACATCGCGGCTCTGGCCGAATTCGGAGTGGCACAGGTGCCGGTGCGGCGTATCCCGAAAGTTGCTGTGTTGACGACGGGCAACGAACTGGTCGAGGTGGACCAGCCGGTCGGACCGGGTCAG
>SYLK01000930.1 GCA_005809115.1 Planctomyces sp.
CTGCAGGAAGCTGCTGAACGCGTCCGGGAAGATCTGCAGCAGAGACAGCTGCAGCACCAGGAGGCCGGGCGGAGGCTCGATCTGGCGCAGGAGAGACTGCGGGATATCGTGCTGGCACAGCTGAACTGTCAGGCAGAGATTTCGGAACTGCTGCTGGACGATGAATTCCTGGGTCGCGAGGTGCAGCAGGAGGCCAGTACCCGCAACGTACTGCGGCAGCAGCGCAACGAAGCCATCCGGGCCGAACAGCAGGTGCGTGATGACCGTCAGCAGCATGAGGCGAGGCACCATGCCGTGGCGCTGCAGCTCCGTGGCATCGACCATCAGCTGGAGTCGACCGCATCCCGGATCCGCGATGAATACCAGATTGACGTTGCGGATGCGGTGGCAGCCGGACGATCCGCAGTTGCGATCTGGCTGCACCGCCGTCCCGGAAGTCCTGTTGACGAATCCGACATCGACCACGCGTCAGAATCGCTGACTCCGGACGTGACTGCCGGAGACCACCGTTTTCCGCTGTACGATGACGCGGCGCGACAGACCCTGCAGAATGATGTTCTGTATGGTGAAATCCGCGTCGAGGTGGACCGTCGTCTTGAGCGTCTGCGACGTCAGCTGAGAAAAATCGGGCATGTCGGCACTGAGGCGCTGGACAATCTTCAGGAACTGGAATCGCGGTTTCAGCGGCTGAATTCACAGCTCCGCGATCTTGAGGCGGCCCGCGATACACTTCGCGACATGGTCCGCCGGATCAACGTGGAAAGCCGCCGGATGTTTGTGGAATCCTTTGAGAACATTCGGACACACTTTCGCGAACTCTTTCGGCGATTATTCGGTGGCGGCGAGGCGGACCTGGTTCTGGAAGACCCGGACGTCGTGCTGGAATGTGCCATTGACGTCGTGGCACGTCCCCCTGGAAAGGAACTCCGCAGCATCTCACTGCTCAGTGGCGGCGAAAAAACCATGACCGCTGTCGCTCTGCTGCTGTCGATCTTCCGCAGTCGCCCCAGTCCCTTCTGCATCCTAGACGAAGTGGATGCAGCACTGGATGACGCCAATATCGGACGATTCGTGTCTGTCCTGCGGGATTTTCAGCAGTCCACGCAGTTTATCATGATTACGCATCGGAAACCGACCATGGCGGTGACCGATGTCCTGTACGGCGTGACGATGGAGGAGTCCGGCATTTCTCGCCGCCTGTCGCTGCGATTTGAGGACGTTGACGAGCGGGGTAACTTCAATCCAAAACCCGCTCGCATGCCAAAAGCCGCCTGATGCCGCCGTCGCAAGCTGTGCTGGCCACGCTGACCGAGCAGAACGGGGAAGCGGCAAAGACCCTGCAGGCAAATTCTGCGGGACAGGCCCTTCGGCAGCAACAGACGTCAGGCAGTGCACCTCTGTTAAACATCTTAAAGTCATTGCCGACGAAACGTCGAACAATTGTGCAGGCGATTGTCATCCTGTTGTGGGCAGTGAACGTACTGACGTTCATTGCGGGGAGGCCAGGAAACACAATTGGCTGAATCGCCAGGGGGGCCTTTCAGCGGGCCGGATGGCGCGGCAGGGATGTCCGCGAATGTCCGGCAGCTGTCGCTAATCACGTCAGCAGCTGCTGAATTGCACTCCGCCGTGCCTTGTGCAGGCACAGGACTGTATCGCACACAGTCCGAAATGACCCCTGTCACTACCCAGACCCGTAATCTGCAGTGGTTCACACGACAGTCCGGACTCTCAGGAGTCAGGGACCACGTCAGAAATCAGGGGGTGACGATCTGACTGCTCGGGATGAGCAGCCGGATTGTGCAGTGAGAAATGATTGGAGAGCCCGCCCATGAAGACGATCTTCACTACTGGTCAGGTAGCAAAGATCTGTAAAGTTGCCCCGCGTACTGTCTCGAAGTGGTTCGATTCCGGACGACTTCGCGGCTATCGAATTCCTGGCTCACAGGACCGACGCATTCCTCGCGAACATCTGATTCGCTTCCTCAAGGAACACGGAATGCCTCTCGGCGAGCTTGAAGACGAAGCAATGGGCAAGATCCTCCTCGTTGGTTCCGATGTCATCACCCGTTCCAGTCTGAACGAGATGATTTCCAACGATGACTTTAAGATCGAAATCGCCGCCAGCGGTTTCGAAGCCGGTATCCAGGCAGAGTCGATTCACCCGGACTGTGTGGTGGTCGATTTTGTGATGGGACGCGAAGAAGCTCTGATGATCGCCCAGAACCTCCGCAAAAACACCGAGTATGCGGAGACCGTTCTGATCGGTCTGTTGAGCGACGAGGACAACGCGTCCGGTTTCGATCGCTCCGTATTCAATGAGACCTTCCGGAAACCTTTCGACGCGGCTCTGCTGGCCGAACGGATTCGGACACTCGTGAATCGACGCAAGCAACTGGCATGATCTCGGCGAACTGACCGCGCCGAGTTCCCGAAATGCCCGCTGAACAGCCTCCGGTGCCTAAGCCGGTTCGCTGTTCAGCGGCTTTTCCCCGTCCGGACGTACACCGTTTTCGCTCCCGTTCCACGAGTGCTCAGAACCGGTCCCGGACCAGTTTCTCCGACAGCCGCAGAATCACGCCGGTCAGATACCGGTCCAGATGGTCAGAAGCCTCGGTCGAACGCATTCTCCAGCGGTTCATCTCTGACATCTGCTGCAGGCTCCGCAAAACTGTCGCGAAGGCAGAGCCAAGGGCACGGCTGTCCGGCCGGAACATCATCGCCGCGGCCGCTTCCGGGATATCCTCCGCCAGTTCCACCGCGATGGCACGTATCGACAGAAACCGAATGCCGGCCCCCTGACAGACCTGGGCGACAGCCAGGCTCGACGTGTCCACCGCAATCGCGCCACTGCTGTCACGCAGCCGGGATTTCGACTCCGCCGTCAACGGATGTGCGTCAGCGCAGACGTGCCGCCCCGAGTGAACCCGCCGGCTGCCGGGAATCGGACAAGGCACCGCTATCGAGTTGCCATGGGTATCACAGATTTCCGTGGCCAGACTGAGATCACCCGCCCGGACATTCTCTGACAACGCGGAACTGAAACCCGTGGAGATGATCCACTCCGGACGATGTTCACTGACCAGCGCCTCCGCTGCCATTCGCTGACTGGCGAATCCTCGCGGCGCTTCAACCACCGCGATACGGATCACCTCATTCAGAAATCCTCCCCGAAACGTACAGCCGCGATCAGTGTATCGCCGCACCCGATCCAGCCGCTTCAGCAGCGGACGGATCTCCCTCGCATGCACACACACGATTCCGATATCCGCCGTGGCCTTGTCCGGTCCGGTCTCTTCAGCTGAACCCTGCCCCGCTGAACTCTGCCCGATTGAACCCTGCTCAGGTGGATCCTGACCCATTGCGTTCGCCATACAACCAACCGCCAATCTCTCACTCGAATCGCTTCGCCTGCCCCCCCCTGCTGCCGTCTACTTCGCGGCGAACCGGTGCATCAGGGCAATCAGAGCATCCACGCCCTCGGGAGGAAAGGCGTTGTACAGGCTGGCCCGCATGCCTCCCACACTCCTGTGCCCCTTCAGTCCGCTGAATCCCGCGGCCTCGGCCTCTCGGAGAAAGGCAGTGTCTCGCGCTTCGTCTCCCGTGACAAACGTCACGTTCATCAGCGACCGACTGTCGGGCCGGGCAGTTCCTCGAAAAACCGAGTTGTGGTCCAGATAATCGTACAGTTTTCCGGCTTTGGCCCGATTTCGCGCTTCCAGCGCATTGAGCCCGCCGACGGATTTCACCCACCGCAGCACCAGCAGCATCAGGTAAATTGCGAACGTCGGAGGCGTATTGTACATCGACCCGTGCTCGGCATGAGTTCGATATTGCAGCATCGTGGGCAGATTCAGATGCCCGGCCGCCACCAGGTCGTCGCGGATGATGACCAGC
>SYLK01000931.1 GCA_005809115.1 Planctomyces sp.
ACGGTCATCCGCCGCCTCGGACAGCAGGCGCAGTACGGGTTCGAAGGACTCGTACGGATGATACAGCAGCAGGTCACGGGACTTCATCGCATCGAAGATCGATTCCGCCGGTGCGATCTGGGCCGTGTTGCAGGGCGTCCAGGCGGGATAGAGGTGCGCATCGTATCCGGCAAGGTCCGCCAGCTGCGTCAGGTCGCTCAGTCCCACCGGGCCGGGTACCAGATAGATGTCTCGCTCCCCCGTCCGCAGCAGTGATTTCAGGAAGTCGAGCAGAGGGCGGGTGACCTGATCTGAAAGTTCCAGTCTGGTGCAGAAACTGTCCTTGCGATCATCCAGGACGTCTTCGATCTCGGCCAGCAGATCGGCACCGTCTTCATCGCTGACGGTCAGATCCGCGTTGCGTGTGATGCGGAACGGCACTGTGGCCAGCACTTCTTCACCGGGGAAAAATCGCTCCGCCATCATGCTGATGACGTCTTCCGTCAGAATGAATTCATACCCGCCTTCGGACGGCAGGTTGATGTACCGGACGTCAAACCGGCCAAACGGAATGACACCGAATCGAAACGGATCGTTCCCGGCGGCGTTTTTCAGCTGCACCGCGACGTTCAGTGTGCGGCCGAACAGGAGCGGAAACCTCGCGGGATCGTGCACTGCGATGGGCGTCAGAACGGCCTGAATCTGCTCCTGAAACACGGTTTCCACCATCCCCGTCTGGCGCTCGTTCAGCTCGTGCGGGCGACGTCGGCGAATGCCGATTTCGGCCAGATGGGGTTCCAGCTGAGACAGATAAATGCGATGCTGTTCGGAGACCATTCGCTGCGTGCGTCGCGTCACCGCCGTCAGCTGTTCCAGCGCGGTCATGCCGGACGGATCCACTTCGGATTCGCCCAGTCGCACCGAAGTGAGCAGGCTGCCGACCCGCACCATAAAGAACTCATCCAGATTCGATGCCGTGATCGCAAGGAATCGGATCCGTTCCAGCAGCGGGACCGACAGGTCGCACGCTTCGTCCAGAACCCGCTGATTGAATTCCAGCCAGCTGAGTTCGCGATTGAAAAACTCGGAGACGTTATCTGTCATTCTGCCCGTTCCGCAATGTTCCGCAGACACGACCGGTCGCCTGAATCCACCGGGTTACCGGGGCGACTCGCGCAACAGGACGCTCAGTCCGAAAGTATCCTCCAGCAGAGTCGCCTGGGTTCTCAGCGCCATCTGCTCCAGCGACAGGTCGCCCGCCGGAGTTGCCACCGAGACGACCAGCCGGCCACGTTCGATCACGCACCGGATATCCCTCACACGCTGATTCGAGGACTGATCGAGGGCGACTGCCACCCGCAGGATGCCGGCCAGCCGCGATACAATCACTCGACTATCCCGATCCATCCGCGCAAAAATCTCGTGCGTGGGTTTGGGGGCTGCCCGGCGGTGATACCGCGCGATCAGTGCCACGAGGGTGTGGTCCAGCAGATTCATGCCGAATAACTCGCTGTGCATGATCAGGTAGAACGAGTGCTTATGATAGGCGGAGGTTCCGACGAACAGGCCGATTTCGTGCAGCAGGGCAGCCACGTACAGCAGGGTTTCACAGCGATGATCCATCCGGTGTTCGGACTGCAGCCCGCGAAACATCTGTGTCGACAGTTCCGCCACATGCTGAGCATGAATCAGGTCGACCTGATATTTCCTCGCCAGCTCCAGTGCGGAATTCACGATCTGGTCACAGAAGTCGGGCGACCAGACCGGCGTCCGCAGCATGCCCTGCAGCAGCGCGTCACGCAGATTGAATCCCGTGACCAGCATCGTCGGACAATTCAGCATCTTCGCGGCACGCACGTTGGCCAGCAGCGCCGGGACCAGCGTCTCCGCCTGAGACAGTTCCAGATGATGCTCACGCGTAATGCGATCGACCGACAATTTCATCAGAGTCTTTGTGAGCTGCTCCAGCTGCGACACCGGGATCCGCTGCAGCTTCGACGGCACGACCGGGCAGCCGAGCAGTTTGGCGGCCAGTCGCACGTCACCCCCCAGCGCCACGAATTCCACTTTCCGCCCCGCCGGCACGACGTCCAGCAGAGGTTCCAGCGTGCGGTCAATCTGACCCGTCATGATGGTCTCGGCCCGACTGCGAACGGCGTGGGAATTGACCATCATCTGCTGCAGCCGCAGTGAACCCAGGCGGTATGGCCGCGAATGCAGAATGTCCTTGCCCTGCAGCACCAGGATTTCGGTATTGCCGCCGCCGACCTCCGCCACCACCGCCACCGCATCCTTCAGCTCCGGTTCGCTTTCCAGCAAAGGACGGATACACAGGTAAGTCACACGTGCGATTTCGGCATCATCAATCACCTCCACCGCCAGACCCGTGGCAATGAAAATCCTGTCCAGAAATTCCAGACGGTTGGTTGCCTCACGCACCGCACTTGTCGCCACCACCAGGATGTGGTTCGGATCCGTCAGTTGATACTCATTCAGCTTGTTGCGATAACTCTTCAGAACGGAAATGCACTGCTGCACCGTCCGGCGATGAATCTCCCGGTCCGTAAATGTATCCTTGCCAAGGCTGACACCGCGAATCAGCTGCTCGATCACACGCACGCCGGAGGTGCCATCGGTCTCTCCAATCGCCATGCGGATGGCCGACGTTCCCAGCTCGATCACCGCCAGCGGATACGTGTGCTGTCCCCGCAGTGATTCCGCGGCTGGCTGCAGGCGATTCGCTTCACTGCCCGTATCAACGCTGGACATCACCAGAATTTCCGTCGGTATTCGAAGAGTTCACGAGAATCAGTTCTCCCCGCACAGGGAAATCCGCAGACTGAGTTCTCATTCTGCAGGAAACACGTGCTGCCGGATGAGCGCTGCGGCCCCGGTGGCTCCGGCAAGATCACCCAGCTCAGCCGTCTTCAGCTTGTGCTGGTCAACCAGTGACGGCAGCGCATTGCGACGAATTCCTTCCCTGACACCGTCGAGATACAGCCGGGGAAGCGCTTCCACCAGACCACCGCCCAGCACGACCAGATCCGGAGCCAGAATGTTGATCAGGCTGCCGATCCCGCGTCCGACCTGTTCGGCCGCCCGACGCACGATCTGTTCCACCACCTCATCACCCTGTTCAATGGCCGCCGCCAGCGTGGAACTGCGGATCCGGCTCAGATCCGTCCCCGCCAGAGCCCGCAGGTGGGGGGCCTGACCTCGGTACACCGCTTTGGCCGCCTCGGCGGAAATCGCCAGCCGACTGGCCAGTCCCTCCAGTGTTCCCGCTGGTCCTGCCCCCGCTGTACCGCCTTCGGTCGCCATCTGCAGGAAGCCGACTTCCATACAGGACGACCGCGTGCCCCGGAGAATCCGGCCCTCATACACAAATCCGCCGCCGATCCCTGTGCCCGGAAAGACTCCCAGAACGGACCGCTGTCCCTGCGCCACGCCGGCGCTGTATTCCCCGAAAACGCCGGCGTCGACGTCATTGCAGATCACTGCAGGACACTTGAATCGCTTCGCCAGATACTCCTGCAGCGGCACGTTCTTCCAGCCCAGATTCGGGGCTTCCAGAATAATGCCCTTCTGCAGATCCAGCGGTCCCGGACACCCCGCCCCGACTCCCGCCAGCTGATCGACCGTGACTCCCGATTCCGCCAGAGCCAGCTCGATCGTTTCCGCCAGCCGGTCCAGCCCGACGCTGCCACCACCACTCGATCGCGTCTTGCGACGCTTCTTTCCCAGCACTCTGAGATCCTGATCAAACACGACTGCCATCATCTTCGTGCCGCCGAGATCAAAGCCGACCCACGCACGTTTCCCCGCCTCAGCTTCCTCGGCCATACCTGTGGCTCCTGTTCTCACCCGCACTGACTGATTCCCCGAGGACACCGCGCCTGACCCGGTGGTCCGGTGGTGCGCCGGGATAAAAAAATTCCCGCCGTTCCGGCCTTCACAGATTTGACTCGCAGCCTCCCATGTTCGAGAGTGCGTCGCGGAACGCGACCTGAAAGGTTATCAGGCAGCTTTCTGTTTTTGAACTGCACCCAGGTCTCTCGCGCCGGAACTGATTTCCATGGACGCCCTGCAGCTCAGGAGTCGCCAGGCTCCGCTCAAGGAACTTTACCAGAAGGATCCTGCTCAGGCCCGACTCACCATGCGGGCTGAGGCCGTTGTCGATTTCAGCCGACTGACCTGCCGGCAGGTCCTGCCGACCAGTGATCCCGCACCGGAGGCCGGCCTGCACCCCATGGCCGGCGGCGCAGAGCAATCCGCCTGCGCCGGTGAACTGCTCCTGCAGTCCCTGACAGCCTGCGCCGGTGTGACGCTGGCCGCCGTAAAGACCGCCATGGGACTGGAGATTGAACACGCTCGCATCGTGGCATCCGGCACGATGGATTTTCGCGGAACCCTGGGCATCAGTCGCGATGTTCCTGTGGGATTGTCGGACATTCAGCTGGAGTTTCAACTGAAGTCCGCTGCGTCCCCCGAACAGCTGGACAAACTGATTCAGGTCACCGAACGCTGCTGTGTGGTGCTGCAGACACTCCGAAACAGCGTGCCCATCACGTCACGGCGACTCTGAACACGGACGGAATTGGTGCGGGGGGTGCTCGTCTCGAAATATCAACTCGCAGAACAGCCCGGTGAGCCCGGTCAGTCCGGCCGGCCCTGTCGCCACTGATAACCGTTCCCCAGTCCTCGCCCGGATCGACACCCGGGCCACAGGGGACGCGGCCACTGGCAAGTCTGCTCGTCCGGACGCTCACCGTTGAAAAACGTCAGGTGATCCGCTGAAGTCCAGCAATCCGTTGCGGGCTGACCGGTGTCATGCAGCGGGATGCCCATCAGACGCTTGATCAGCTGCACGAGCTGCAGGCTCAGAATCAGCGCCGCCAGCAGGAACAGTCCCACGCAGATCAGCAAGGGCCCCATGTCAAACACACGCTTCGCCACGGGCCAGGAATGTCGCCACGAGAGCAGCAGCAGCACCGTGCCCAGACTGAGCCAGGGTCCATACGGAATTTCGCGATCCCGTCTGGCCAGCCAGGAAAACAGCGCCGAAGCCACCGCCAGCAGTGGCGCGACAAAGAACACAATCACCACCGGCTGCCATCCAATGACGCTGCCCACCATCGCCATCAGAACGACGTCTCCGAATCCCATGGCTTCCTGGCGGAGCACCCAGTATCCCACCAGACGCACCGTCCACACGATTCCGCCACCGACAATCAGGCCCGCCAGACTGACCAGTATCGCGTGCAGCCGGGGATTTGCTGCGGCGAACTCGACACTGCTGCCCGGAAACAGCAGCGGCTGCAGCCACCCCGGGAACGATGGTCTCAGCACCTGAGCCACGCTGTAGTCCTGAAACCACAGCGGAACCAGATACAATTGTCCGGCTGCCGCCGCAGACACCAGCGCCAGGATCATCACCGGCACCGTGCAGCCATCGGGAATAATCCGCAGGTCAAAGTCGATGAACGTGGCAACGATCAGACCGCAGATCATGGCCATATGGAGCGCATAACGCAGGTGCAGCCACACCGGAACATCCCACAGCCCGGTAATGGTCTGCGGGCCCATCACATCGTAGAGGCCACTCGTCTCAATGCTCTGACTCGACTTCCAGCTCGACTCCAGCGGCATTTCCTGCCAGTACACCAGGACAAACAGTGCCGCGGTCATGAGTTCAATCAAAGGGTATCGGACGGAAATGGGCTGACGGCACTGGCGGCATCGGCCCCGCAGCAGCAGCAGCCAGCCCAGCAGCGGCAGATTGTCGTGCCAGAGGATGGCCGAGGAGCAGCGGGGACAGCCGGAGCCATGACTGTTCAGGGACTTCAGCTGATCCCACAGGCGGACACGTGACGGAAAGCGATGAATGCAGACGTTCAGAAAGCTCCCGAAGCAGCTCCCCAGAATGAACAGACACGTCAGGATGAACGGCCGTGGCAGATCAAACATGCTCACCGGGGAGACTCCCGCGCGATCACGGGGAGCACCGCTGCCAGGATCACTTCGACAATCTCCGCCGGCGTCAGCGTCTCCGCGTCCACTGTCACAGTCGCCGCTGCACGATACACCGGTTCCCGCGACTGCAGCACTCGCGCCACTTCATCCTCGGCGGACATACCGGTGAGGCTGGGGCGCCGCTCTGACGTGCCGACGTCGGAGGCGATGCGTCGCGCAAGAACCTCCGGAGATGCCTGCAGCCAGACTACCGGACCGGCCGCTCGCATTCGCCCGCGATTCTGCTCCGCCAGCACCGCACCACCCCCG
>SYLK01000932.1 GCA_005809115.1 Planctomyces sp.
CCGGTCCCGACGGGTCGGAAACCGGTCCCGACGGGTCGGAAACCGGTCCCGACGGGTCGGAAACCGGTCCCGATAACCCTGAAACCGGTCCAGCTGAGTCTGTATCACGAGCTGCCGAGTCGGCAGCAGCAGTCCGCATCGCCCGACTGCTGGAAGACCAGGTTTTGCCCTGTGTGGAAACACTGGTCGGTCCGATTGAGGATGTGGATTGCGACAGTCGGATTTCCGTCGTACTCACGGAACTTGACCGTCGCACATCGCCCGACACCAATCCGGTTCGCGGATGTGTGCGATCCTCCGATTTTCTGATGCCCTTCGCATCCTCATCGGGGGACGTCCTGTACATTGACCGTCGGCTGCCGGAAGCTGAGCAACTGACAGCGCTTCTGGCACCTGAGACAGCGCATGCCGCTGTCTATTCGGCACTGCTCCGCCACCACGGCAGCCGGAGACCGCAGGAAGACTGGGCCGAATCGGAGACTCTGTGCGACATGCCAGCGTGGCTCAATGAGGCCATAGCGCACGTCATGGAGCGGTGCCTGGTTCCGCAATCAGAGAACTTCCAGCGGCGTTATGCGGCATTCCGGAGAGCGCCGGGCAGTTGTCCGGTCGTCGCGCCCGATCAGCAGCTGACACCGGAAAATCGGCGTGGTGGCACCCGCGCTGCGGCCACGCTGTTCGTCGAGTCGCTTCTGGCAGACCGCCGACAACTGCAGGAACTCCTCGATTTCCGGCTTCCACCCCTGCAGCGCCTCGACCGCATTTCAGGAATTCCATTCGCGCAGGCATATCGCAGCTGGTCGCTGCAGACGGCAGCGGGATTTCTGAGGGACGCGGAATCTGGCTGTGAAGCGGATTCTGGCCATTCGGACGCGCAGGGTTCAGTCTCCGAGCACCCCGCACAGTGGTGGCCCAGACTGGGGTCAGGCGGAACCCTTCAACTGCAGCAGTATGGTACCGCTGTGAGCCTCGTGCAGACAACTGCCCCGCTGGCAGCCATCCGAATTCGTGCCGACCGCCGGGCGAACATTCAGGTATCACTGCTGCCGGCTCGGGACTCCAGACACCAGGATCGCACTCAGACTACAACCGCTTGCTCCGGATCTCGATCTGATCCCGCCGCTGAAAAATCTCTCTGAGTCGTTCTTTCGAGTACATCCGGACGATTGCTCCCTTGTACCGTTTCCGGCCCTCTGCGTCCGTGTCGACGTGTTGTGTCACTTCCGTGCTGGCTCGATCGGCATAGATTGCCGCGAATGTTTCCGGATCCACACCGCGACCTTCTTCCAGGTCCCGCACCGCATCAACCCCGCCCACGGACAGCGCAAAGAAATTGATGCCCTCCACAGCCACCGTATTCAGGCTCTCCGCCCGCAGGCTGTCAGCCAGGTCGCTGCCGCCCTTACGAAACTTCACGTAGGCTTCGAGTGTTTCATTGGAGACCGCCTCGACGATTTTTCGATCCGGCTGCGCAACGGCCTGCAGGTCCGCAGGTGACCCGGCCTGAAAAATGCCGCACGTATAGCCGAATGCAAAGACGGCTGAACCAGCCAGCAGTTTTCCAAATCGCTTCATTGCAAGCCTCTTTCTCACCTCGAACGCAGAAAAAGCCACCCAGAAAGCCCTGAACCTCACCGCGGAGCCTTGCCGGACACGCGAACTCAGTCCGCGAATTTCCGGTGTTTCGGATTTGGTACGGTATAGAGCACAATCCGACCGATCGCAAGAGGTGAGGTGCCGGATTCGTCGAATGCCGCGGAGATGTCTGGCGCCGCACCTCAGGTGCATCAGGCGGCTCGTCGCTTTTCCGAACCCCGGGCCTGGGTGAAATCCGGACGAATCTTTGAGCTGGATGGCACCCCAGTTGATGGCGCCCCAGTGGATGGCCTGACCCGTGCTGCGGAACCCATGCGATGGCTCAACGCGCCCAGCAGTACACAGACCGCCAGGGCCGCGAAACAGGCAGCAACCGCGACCTGGTCGTCCGAAATGTATTGTGACACGTCCATCGCTCTGCCATCCCTGAAAAACGTGCGAATGTCAACCCGGCACGGCACCGGTGCCGGTTTCCGTCGGCGTCGTGCTGCCGTCGTGGTGCCGCGATCGGCAGTTCCTGCATACCCGTATTTCGGCTGCGGAAGCCCGTCGGAATGAGCGCCACAGCCGATTTGTCGCTGGCCCGTCACGACGACAGATCCCACCGGCCCCGATGGAAACGTCGTCAATTCCGCCGAAAATCAACCGGTACGCTTCACTTTGGCGGGAAAACCCCGCTACGAGATGTCGTTTTCCGGCAGCTTTGCAAAAGTCTGACGATGATTGCCGAAAAAACGATGCGAACTGGTTGCAGCGACTGAATCAGACACGACTGATTTCCCATCCGTGTCGATGTTAGCGAGAGCCTGATGAGCGGGAATTCGGGAGGTGAGGCATGCTCCGGTCAGTCAGCTCTGTGTTGAAACTCCGCGACCAGGGAAATTCCGTGGTCCGAACTGCGGCATTCTGCAGGTCTGGCATGGCATTTCCGGCTCAAAACCCGTGCCGCAGGTTCGGGCAATTTCCGCCACAGTCGACGTCCTTTGTCCGGATTCTGGCCGGTCTGAGTCTGGCAGTCTGCCTGGCGTGCGGTCTGTCAGGATGTTCGAACCAGCGGCAACAGGCGGAGTCGCTCGTTCGGGTGGCACTCGAACCGCAGAAATCGGCTCGCCATGAAGACGCGTTGCAGGTCCTGGACCGCGCGGTGGCCCTGGCGCCCGAACTGGCTGAAGCCTGGTTTCTGCGGGGTACCAGTTACGCCGCAACTCAGCAATTCCAGGCCGCCGAAGCTGATCTGCTGCGGACGACTCGGCTCAGACCGGGCTGGTCTCACGCCTGGCTGGCTCTGGCAGCCACACAGCGCTCTCTGGGTGAATTGCCTGCCAGTCTGAAGTCACTGTCTCAGGCTGTGGAAATTGACCCGGCTTCTCCCGCAGCGCTGTTCGATCGCGCATGCGTGCGAATCGAACTGGGAGAACTCCGGGATGCACAGGATGACCTTGACCAGGTTCTGGCACGAAATCCGGACCACGAGGGCGCGTTGCTGCAGCGTGGTTGCCTTCTGTCGCAAACCCGGCCGCAGGATGCGGTGAATGACTTCAGCCGCCTTTTGTCGCTCAATCGGGACAGCGGCGAGGCCAGGCTGCAGCGCGGCATGGCTTACAGCCGAATTCACAGCTACGAACGCGCTCTGACAGATCTCAGTATGGCCTGCCGGCTGTCCCCCGAACAGCCGGCAGCCTGGCTGGAACGAGGACGCGTTCTGCTGGCGATCGGCCGTCCCGATGACGCAGCCAGCGACCTGACCACCGCGCTGCGACTGGCACCGGACCATGCCGAGTGTTGTCAGCTGCTTGGTGAGTCGCTGCTCGGTGCCGGCCGTGCTGAGGCCGCGATGGAGGCAATCGAGCAGGGACTTAGACTGCTCCCCGGCCACCCGGAGCTGCTGGCGCTGCGCGCCACAGCACTGGCCGAACTGGGGCGGTTCGAAGAATCGCTGAACGACCTCCGTCGGGCAAATGAAACGGGGAGTGTGACGGCTGATCACGCCGATGACATCGTCCGCCTGCAGGCCAAAGTCCTGACTCGCCTGAATCGTCCCGGGGAAGCGATCGAGCAGTTGTCGCAGCTCATTCTGCAGCAGCAGCAGAATTCCAGTCTCCTGCGCCAGCGCGCCCAGTTGTACCTGACGGTCGATGATCCCGGGGCAGCTGCAGCGGACCTGCTGCGTGTGGCGGACCTGTCGGCCGCCGACGACAGCCTGATCGAGGACCTGGTCCAGAGCTGTCAGGCTGCCGACCTGCCACGTGTGGCTCTGTCGGTCATCGAACACAGCACGTCGGCTCCCGCCGGCGTGAGTCCTCGACTGATTCTGCTCCGAGCACAGATACGCTATGGCTGCGGCGACATATCGGGCACAGTGAGTGATCTGGAACTGCTCCCGCCACAGATCCGCCACCTGCCAGAAACCGCGCTGCTCGAAGGCCTGGCGCTGTATGATCAGGGACGTTTTGACCGGGCCGTACAGGCTCTGGACGCCGTGGAACCGCCGAGACTGTCGGGCGACCGCCTGCTGAAACGTGCCTTCGCACTGATGGAAATCAAGGACCTGAACCGCGCCAAAGTCGACCTCTCCGAGTATCTCCTGCAGCAGCCGGATGATCTCTCGGCTCGGGCCGCTCGGGCGGAACTGCTGGCAAGTCTTGAGGAATGGGAGGCTGCCGGAGCCGATGCTGACAGCGTCCTGACCGTTAATCCGAATCATGCGCTCGCACGTTACGTCCGAGCCCGCTGCCGGCTGTCGCAACAGCGTTTTCAGGAGGCACTGGCCGATCTGGACTGGCTGGCTGACAACACCTCCGGCGTGGCTGACGATCCGGCGGAACACCTCTGGATGACCGCTCAGTGTCTGATTTCTCTGAATCAGCCGTTTCGGCTGCTGGAAGTCCTGGGAAGCCTGCTGAAGCTGGAGCCGAATCATCCCGGGGCGCTGCGGGTTCGGGCCGGCCTGCTGGAAAGCAAGGGGGCCTTCGACGCGGCCGCGGCGGACCTCGACACACTCCTGAAAGTCACCCCGCAGGATGCGACCGCACTCCGCCAGCGGGGAATGCTGCGGCATCGCGGCGGTCAGCATGCTGCCGCGGCCGAGGATTTCACAGCCGCGCTGCAGTTGCTGCCGCAGAACGCAGATCTGCACTATCGCCGCGGACTCGCTCGCCACCAGCTCGGACAGCCGGATGCCGCCATGACTGACCTGAATCAGGCGATTCAACTGCAGCCCGAGCTGGCCGACGCCTGGTACGTCCGGGCGAACGTTTTCGCAGCTCTGGGGCAGAATCCCATGGCGCTCGAGAACTACGAGGCCGCGATTCGGATTGATCCTCTGCATGTCGCCGCGTGGTACAATCGGGGTAACCTGCTGTTCAATCAGTCACAGCATCAGGCTGCGGTGGACTGCTGGACCGAAGCACTGCGGATCCAGCCAGACCTGTTCCGGGCATACAACAACCGCGCGGCCGCCTTCGTGACCCTCGAAAAATACACCGAGGCTGTCCGGGACTACGAACAGGCCGTTCGCCTCAGTCCCGGTTTTGCCCGCGCTCATGATAACTTTGCCTGGCTGCTGGCAACCTGTGAAGACCCGGCAGTGCGCGATCCGATTCGGGCCGTGTCACACGCTCGCAGGGCGTGTGAACTGACCAGATTTCACGACTGGTCACATCTCAGCACACTGGCGGCGTGCTATGCCGAAGCCGGTGATTTTCCCAATGCGTCGGACTGGGCCACAAAAGCCCTGACATCTGCTCCGGATGACCAGAAGGATGACCTCCGCAGACTGGTCAATCTGTATCGCACACCCGCCACCTCCGGCCAGCCGGCGCCGGCAGCCGCTCGCGCCACGGATCGGTCTGTTCGGTAAGGACCGGCCAAAAAATCAGTTGAACAAACTCATGAAAACTTCGGCCGCATGAATCCTGCACCTCGGATTCGGATTCGCTGGATCAGTTCTTCAGCTGGCCGATGATTTCATGCAGCAATTTTACGGTCAAAACTAATATTCCGGGACATTGTCCGGCTCCTGAATCAGAATCCGCCGAACTGCGTCCGGATGTCGCGTCAGGACCTCCGGAGCCGGATCCGCAATGGGTGTCTGCACCAGCAGCGGTGAGTCGCGCCGGGAAAACGAGGCGAAAATCGCCAGCCGCGGGTCGGCCGCTGCGTTGTGCACGGCAGAATGCTGACAATGCACGTTCAGAAGAAAGACCGTGCCGGCTTTTCCCAGAAGCTGCCGCTGCTGTGGATGCGGACGCCGCAGGTCATGGTGCCCCCGAAGCATCCAGGGGTTCCGATGAGAACCAGGGACAACACGCGTAGCACCGTTCTCAGCGGTAAAATCCACCAGCGCGCAGATCGCGTGGCAGACATACCACACTCCGGGTTCCCCCTGCCCTCCCCAGTCGGTATGCAGTGCCTGCTGCCCGTGACCAGGCCTCAGCCCGCGACAAAACACCCCCAGCAGCCGATACGACGGGCCGAGCACACGTTCTGCTCCGGCGAGGATCCGAGGATGCTGCCACGCTGCGTCAAAGGCCGGTTCGTTCAGCAGGCCGTTGACGATCATGGTCCCGGCATGCTCCTGTGGCGTGACCGCCAGGAGCTGATCGAGCCGGCACCGCATCGCCTGCAACTGAAGATCGCTCACGACACCCGTGAGCGCGAGACATCCGTCCTGATCGAGTTCCTGTGTCTCACGCTGTGACAGGGCAGAATTTTCAGACATCGCAGGCCATCACTCTTTAATGACGTTAATGACGTTCCGGATCCGGGGGCTTCGGCACGTCAGAACGACAGGCAGATCCTGCAGAGGGTTCTGCAGAATCTGCTTTGCGGGAGTCCCGTTTTTCAGCCCCGGCGGAACTCGAGATTTGCCGCATTGTCCTCTGCCAGCTGAAATTTGAAAGTCTCCGCACCGTTCGAGGTCATGCGCCCCGTCAGTCGCTGACTGTCGTTGCTGCGTGCGAGTGACAACGACCCGTTCTCGATGCAGTACGAGCCCTGGAACGTCGTGGCCTTGCCGGCAGCGTTCACCGCTGACCACTCGAATCTTCCGTCGGCGGCCAGTGTCAGCCGGATTGTCGCTCCGTTGCCAGGTCGAGCTGTCCAGCGGCCGACAAACTCCTGCTGCCGGTTGCCGGATTCGCTGCCCGGGACGTCCTGAGGCGCCGGTGCATAAATCACCTGTGGCGGACGGACCACGACGTGACGGGGATGCGAATACACCGGTGCGACGTAATGCGGGATCCTGGCGTAAGAACCGCCGCCGAAGTGGCGGCCTGCGGAATATCCGCCAGACCGTCCATGGCAGCCGGCTGTGGCAGCTGAGCCTGCGCTGATGCAGGCCACGGTGAGTAAAGATGTCAGCACGATGCGGACGAGTGGTCTCATGACTTGAGTTCCTTCAGGAAAAGGGATGGAAGCCCGCTGAGACATCAGCGGGCGATTGTGTTTGCCTCCAGACGTCTCAGCGAAGAATCCGCCCGTCTGTTACAGGAAATCCGCCATGATTCCGCGCTGGCCATTCTGCAGCACACGGGCTGGAACTCTGTGCCAGCGCAGGCCGGACAGTAGTCCCTGAAACGATGATCAGTTGCTCAGCCAGGCGTCGAGGGTCTGCGACGCGTTTCGGCCGGACTCCTGAGGTGTCAGGCGTGGACCGGTCACTCTGGCCAGCTGCGCGACATACGCCATCGTGCTTTTCACAGCATCCGGTGCTGCTGTGGCATCAAGTTTGGCGCAATAGATGATCAGGTACTGCCCTCGGTCCGATTTCTCGACCGTCCAGCCGCCGATCTTCGTCCGAGCGTTTTGTATGAGCAGATCGGACAGGGTTTCGGCCGCCGGTGCGTCCGCCAGTGTGGCGGCCAGAGACCAGACGCGTCGCACATCGGCACGTTCGAAGTATTCCGTATTCTTGCTGATGAAAACGGACTGACTGGACTTGTCCTTCTGTTCGAACGTCACTTCCAGATGGCCGGTCTCATGCGTCTTCCAGGTCAGATCGGCCTTTGTCAGCAGATCGGTGACCGGCAGCGGGGCGGGTTTCCACGGACTGGACAGAAATGTCCGGATTTCCGCGAGATCCACGCTGTAACTGACGAGTCTGGCCTTTGGAGAGATGGCCTGAGAAATCGCCACGAGTTCTCCCTGAGCGTTGACGACCGGGCCGCCGCTGTCGCCTGAGTTGATCGGGGCCTGCGTCTCGACCACCCGGAATTCGTGATCACCGGCGCCGGTGCTGAAGCTCTTCTGATACACCGAGCGCACGGTCCCGGACGTGAACACCCACAGGGCTTCCGTTGTTCCGGGATTTCCGATCGACTGCACTTCTTCACCGGGACTGACGCTTTCGGATGCCATCGGAATCGCCTTGACGCCCTCGGGCACCCGATCCAGCTCGATGATCGCCAGGTCCCGCTTGCGATCGACCGCCAGGACTCGTCCGCGGATGCCCAGCTTCCTGACGTTGTCCAGATAGTGCGAGCGTTCGACGATCGGTTTACCGTCGTTCATTTCGGGAAAGAAGATTACGGTCGCCCGCGCTGTGCCGACCACGTGCGCATTCGTGATGACCAGTTTCTTTTCGGTGTCAACCAGAACGCCCGTGCCGCTGGACGTCTCACCGTCGACCTTTGCCAGGACCCACGTCGTGGAGGTCAGTGTCTTCAGATATACTTCGGCGCCCGCAAACGATGTCGGCGATGTGGCATTCAGGAATGCCGATGTCACCGCAAGTGCCACTGACAAGCGAGCGGTACAACGTCGTAAGGTCTGAGTATTCATCGTGACACCTGTTCCTGAAAAGAGAATTTTGCAAAGAGATCTGCGGTCGCCGGGGATGTGAGTACCTGAGATTCTGAGCGGATCTCTGAAGAATCCGTTACGCGATCCGTTACAGGAACCGGAATGCGAGGTTCTGGAAAGCGTCTACCTGGCCTTCCGGAATGTCAGCGGACTGACGGGATTCCCGCTGGTCGAGGGCGTGAAGGAGAATTGTGCTTCCGACAGCGCGGTCATCGTGCCTGCGAGGGACTTGCCGCTGGTGTCCTTGAGACTCAGGATCTGTCCGGAGATCGTGAACCTGCCGGACGAACGCACGGACTTTCCCTCGCGAACGCAGACCAGCACGAACTGGCCGTCCGGAGAGAACTCCGCGGCAAATGCCTCGGTTGCGGATCTGGCGGCAGTCCATTTTCCGGTCAGTGACGGCGTCGTGGGTGACCCGGCCGGTGAAGTCGCCGGCGTTGGGGCGAGCGGCGCTGGGGCGAGCGGCGTTGGGGTCTTGCCCTGGTCGCCGGTAGGGCGGCCCGCTGCTGTTTGTTCCGGTGTGGCGGGGCGGCCCGCCGCGGTTTGTCCCTGTGCGGCGGACTCCAGCGACCAGACGGTCGCGGTATCGCGTCCCACGATCGCCAGTCGTGCAATCTCATCACGGATGATCACGCCGGTCAGCGACTCGTTGCGAATCAGGCTGAACACTTCGGTCCGCTTCCGTTCCCGACTATACCCAAACTGCACGGAGGGGTATCTGAGGCGGGTTTCAAGCAGACCGAGCAGTGTTCCTGGAGGAATTTTCTGCGGA
>SYLK01000933.1 GCA_005809115.1 Planctomyces sp.
GATCTGGGTGACGCGAAAACTCGATGTCCACGGAGTCACCTTTGTGCGGGCAGGTGACCGTTACGATTCGGAGACCGGTCCGGCGATGTCACATCTGATCGTCACCGGATTTGCACTCGTGTCTTTCGGGATTGTGAGCCTGGCACTGGGGGTGGGTTCCGATGCCGTGACTCTGCAGCAGTGCATCGAGTCGCTGGGCAGCAGGCTGGGCTGGGTCATCATGATGATCGGATTACTGCATTTCTGTATGCTGACAGTGTTTGCTGCCATGGGCCGTCGTACCGGCCGCGGCACACTCGAAAGTCCGACGCCAGCCGAGCTGAACTCGCCGCCGACGACAACCGACCGGCTGGTGAGACACCTGCGAGAACACACTTAGAACCCCTGACAAAACCTGCGTGAGCCGCGACGTTTGGGGTGACGTTTCAGGCAAGGAGCGAGGAGAAGTCGGGACATCCCGTCGCCGACGAGCGACGCGGCCTGAATCGTCACCACGAACGTCCCGCAGGGTTGCTTCGAGAGAGGCCGATCTGCGGCGTCATCGCTCCTCGACGACATTTGTCGCCTCGTCACTCTTCCTGGCAACTCGACCACTCTCGAACCAACGCGGCCACCGAGGTTTTGTCAGGGGTTCCTAATCACCGCCCATGGCCCGGGCAGGCAGCGGGAGTGGCCAGGGACATGCTCACCAGCGTTTATGCATTTTACGTCGTCATCAGCTGTCTTCTCACGGGATGGATTGCGAGGACTCTGTTTCTGTCGGGCCGGCCGTGTCTGGTTCAGGTCCTGCACGGCCGCCGGGAGGAAGCCGAGGCGCTCAATCAACTGCTGGTGGTCGGGTTCCTCCTGCTGAACGCCGGTTTCATTGGGATCACGATGCGTGAAGCGGTTCTGGTACCGGACCTCAAAGCGGGAATCGAACTCGTCAGCTGGAAAGTGGGGCGGACGATCACGATCCTCGGACTGATCCACTTTGGAAACCTTGTCGGACTGTGCTGGCTGCGGGATCGCTGGACCATGCAAAAATAACAAGTCCGACCGTTCGGCAGAGAGTGCATCATCCTGGCGCGGGCTTCGCCCGCGACCCAACTCCTCGAGCAGATTGAAGAAGGCGCGCTCGGTGCCGAAAATTCTTTTCAGGAATGCAACATGATCACCATTCGCTGAGCATCGCGATATTCGGGGCGATCGCCACGGCGCAGCGGTATCCGGCGGCAACGGCGAGAAGCCGCCATTGATCAGGAGCCGTGGCAAGTTCACCCGAGATACCGCTGACATCCGGTCCTTCGCCGGCGGCCAGCCCCGGCCAGAGGCGGAGATCAGGGACACCGCATCTTTTCATCGCTCAAACCTGGTACTGCCAGTTGCCCGTCGATGGAAGACACGGTAGCATCCCGGCGTCACTTCCTCAGGACATCGGCAGCGACTGGGATGCCGGGCGAATTGCGAAAGGAGCCGGGATGATCAGCAATCGGTCTGCAGAGCGGTTCACTCGAACATCGGCTGGCTGGATGCCGATGTTCGGTTTTCTCGTGATTGGAATCGTCTGCCAGGTGGCTTTCGGCGAGCCGACGAGCAGTGCCAACTCGGCCACGAGCAGCCCGTCGGCCGTGGCGACATTGATGACAACGAAGGACGGCGTGCGTTTTGGAGTCTGGCCCGGGTTGCCCGACAGGCCGGCGCCGACGCTGTTTGTGTTCGCGACGACGGTCGAAGGCACGCTGAACGACGCGGTCTACCGCCAGGCCGCGAATCTTCTCGGACCACGCGGGTACCTTTGCGTCGCCGTTGATCTTCCCTGCCATGGGCCGCAGCACCGCGACGGGGAACCCGACGGACTGAGCGGCTGGAGATACCGCATCGATCGCCAGGAGGACGTGATGCTCGACCTGACAACCCGAGCTCGTGCCGTGCTGGATCATCTGGTCGACGCCGGATGGGCGGATGCCGGCAGGGTGGCCGCGTGTGGCACATCGCGCGGCGGCTTTTCGGCGCTGCACTTCGCGGCGGCTGAGCCGCGTGTGAAGTGCGTGGCTGCCTATGCTCCGGTCACCGACCTTCCGGTACTGAGCGAATTCCAGCGCGACGGTGAGCAGCCCGAGCTGGTGACACGACTGTCGATTGAACGGCAGGCCGACAGGCTCGCGGGACGCGCCGTCTGGTTGATCATCGGCGATCGTGACGAACGAGTCGGTACGGATCATCTCATCGGCGCTGCCCGAGCGATCACACGGGCCTCACTGGCGGCAAGTCGTCCTGCTCTGGTCGAGTTCCATGTGCTGCCTGAACCAAAGGGGCACACCACGCCCGCAGGCGCGAGCGAGTTGTCCGCAGACTGGATCGAGTCGCACATCGGACGAACCGGTGCCGACGATCGCTGAAATTCTCAACGAGATGTTCGCCGTGTCCTGAGCGCCGTGTCCTGAGCGCCGTGTCCTGAACCGGGACAGGGATAATCCTGGGCTATGTTGTGGTGGCCTTTCAGGCGGGCAACGCAGCTGTCAGTTTTCAGAACGGTTGCCACAGATCAACACGGATGGACACAGATCAGCAGGGACACAGATCAGTCAGGTCCGGTGAATCATCCGCAGCGCCGTCTGGCTTCATCCGTGTTGATCTGTGTGCATCTGTGGCAAACCAGTTCATCATGGCCGTGGTCGTGACAGACTTCGCCCGGATGAGGTTTTGTTCGCGCGTGGCCAGCCGGGAAATTTGCCACAGAGAACGCAGATTTCACAAAGGAATCGCACCGTCGCGCCCTGCGAATATCCCGCCGGTTTTGGGTTCTCTGCTCAGCAATGGTGA
>SYLK01000934.1 GCA_005809115.1 Planctomyces sp.
AATGATGGCTGTGATTGCTGTATTCGCAGCCATGGCACCCGGGGCCTACCTGGTACTGCGTGAGACGCACACAGTGTTTGGAATCCGTCTGGCCGCGGAGCCGATGGAGATCGCCGAACTGACGATGCTGTATGCGCTGCTGGCGGGAACACTGGACCCGGTGCGACGGCTGTCGGGTATTTTCAGTCAGATCAAGCGCGGGATGGCCGGATGTGAACGGGTGTTTGCGCTGATTGACGAAAAGTCGATCATTCCGGAACCGAAATCGCCGCGCATGATGGTCCGCCACTGCTCAGCCATTGCGTTCCAGGGCGTTTCTTTCCGGTACCAGGGACTTGACGCCGGAGAAACACCGCGGCCGCTGGCGCTGAAAGACGTCAGTCTGGAGATCCCGTTCGGAGAAGTGGTGGCTGTCGTGGGTGGCAACGGTTCCGGAAAATCCACTCTGGTCAGCCTGCTGCCTCGGTTCGTGGACCCTGCCGAGGGACGGGTCCTGATTGACGGTGTTGATATTCGGGAACTGCGGACACACGATCTCCGGAGTCAGATTGGTCTCGTGACTCAGGAGACGATGCTGTTCAACACTTCGATCTGCGAGAACATTCGATACGGCTGTCCGACGGCAACCCGTGCGCAGATCGAGGAAGCCGCGCGTCAGGCTCAGGCGCTTCCGTTCATCAGTCAGCTGCCCGAAGGATTCGATACGGCCCTGGGAGATAAGGGTGGCAAACTGTCCGGCGGTCAGCGCCAGCGGATCGCTCTGGCGCGGGCGATTGTGCGCGACCCGGCCATCCTGATACTGGATGAAGCCACGTCGGCGGTCGATTCGCAGAGCGAAGAAGTGATTCATAAGGTTCTGAAACAGTTTTCCGTCGGTCGGACGGTGTTCATCATCAGCCACGTTCTGAATCGCACGTTCCTGGACCTTGTCACGCATATTGTCGTGCTGGACCAGGGGCGACTTGTGGCTGCGGGAACACATGACCAGCTGATGCTCTCCTGCCCGCAGTATCGTTCGCTGAGTCAGTGCCCCGTGAACTACCGGGATGCCGCCTGAACATGCGGCACGGTCCACACGAAGGAACTGGTGAATGACGGCCAATCCGGATGCACGAGCTGTGCCGGTCATCTGGCGTGTGCTTGACGACAGAACCGGGCATCAGAACCAGGTGCTGGGCCTGACGGACGCCATTCAGCGGCAACTGCCGGTGATCTGTCATGACGTTCGCGTCGGGGCGAGACTGGGATATGTGCGGTTTCTGTTTCCCGGACGATCAGAATCACTGCGTCGGCTCCCGTCTCCGGACCTGCTGATCGGTGCGGGCCATGCGTCGCATCTGCCTCTGCTCGTTCTGCAGCGAAGGTTTGGTGGCCGGACAATCGTGCTGATGAAGCCCTCGATCCCCATGGCTGCCTTTGATCTGTGCATCGTGCCATCAGTGCATCGGTTCCGCCATCCCGGACCACGCGTAATTCAGACTGAGGGCGTTCTGAACAGGATGCAGCCTTCGAATTCGCTGTCGGTCCGGAAAGGCATGATTCTGATCGGCGGTCCGTCACCACATTACCAATGGAGCGACGACAGAATTCTGCAGCAGCTGACCCCGATTCTCGCAGCCGACGACGGCATTTCGTGGGTACTGACGACGTCCCGTCGTACTCCGGCAACGTTCCGCAAGGCCTGGTGTGCTGCGGGGGCAGCGGCAGAATTGATCCCGTTCGAGCAGACAACGGCGGACTGGCTGCCCGAGATGCTCAGGTCTGCGGGAAATGTGTGGGTTAGCAGTGACAGCGTTTCCATGGTCTTTGAATCTCTGACTGCCGGTGCCGCGGTGGGCGTTCTTGAGCTGACACCGCGCCGCCTCAGTCGGGTTGTCCGGCTGGTGGCTCAGCTGTCGCTGCAGCAGCGGGTGACGACCTGGTCGAGCTGGGTGGCGGGCCGGTCACTGCAGCGCGCAGATTTTCCGCTGCGGGAAGCGGACCGCTGCGCCGAGATGGTCGTGCAGCGATATTTTTCTGAGCAAGTTGCCGCCGCGAAGTGTGCATAGAGAGGCTTTGACGGAAGTGCGATACATGACCGGAGCGGGACAGGCGGTGACGGAAGTCGTCGAGGGCAGAGTTCGTCGTGCCCCGGCCGGAGTCGGTCCCGGCCGTGTCAGAAAATTTCAGAACAGGATTCAGGCGATGACACCCGAGACGCACAGCTGCGACCTCTGCGGAGGCCGGGAGTTTGAGATGATTGGCACCCGGGCTCGGGACGGCCGACCGCTCGAAACGCAGATCTGCCGGACTTGCGGTCTGGTTTCTCATGCCAGAAGTCCGTCGGAAACGGAACTGCGTGAGTATTACGCCGGCAATTACCGACTGGAGTACAACGGCGAGGCAAGTCCGTCAGCGCGCCGCGTGATGCGTGCCTGGCTGAACGGACAGCGAATTCTCAGACAGGTTTCGCCGCTGCTGCCGGCCGGCGGTCGGGTTCTGGAAGCGGGTGCCGGCATCGGATGCACGGTCAGGTCGTTCGCAGATGCCGGATTTCGTGCCGAGGGAGTTGATCCGGGCGGCGAGTTTCTGGGATTTGCCCGTAACCGACTGAAGGCCGACGTTCAGGTCTGCAGCCTGTATGACCTGCCGGATTCTCACCGATTCGATGCCGTGCTGCTGGTGCATGTGATCGAGCATCTGGCATCTCCGCGACAGGCTGTGGAGAAGATCAGCGGGTTGTTGAAAGTCGGCGGGATGCTGTATGTGGAATGTCCCAATCTGCAGGCTCCATTTGCACCGCGTGACCGCCTGTTCCATGTGGCTCATATTCACAATTTTGTCCCGGCCACTCTGAAAATGCTGGTGGAGTCCTGTGGCTTCAGGTTACGCCAGAGATTCGGTGACGCTGGCGACAGCAATCTTCAGATGCTCTTCCAGCATTCCTGCGAACGCCGGCTGAACCTTGACACACAGAATTTTCAGCGAACCCGTGAAGATCTGAATCGTGCCAGCTGGGCACGCTATCATCTTCGCCGACGATATGTCGCGGACCGACTGCGGAAGCTGGGATCTTACGCTCGGGAGTATGCCACATCGGCCTCGTTCGTGCGAAATCTGGTGACGCGGTATGCGGCCGATGGCGTCCGGGGATCGCAGGGTGAAAATACCGATGGAGAATCAAGGGCCGCGCTGCAGCTGCGCCGCACGGCATGACCTTCCACGCCACGCCGGATGGCGGTGCCGGCTTTCCCGACAGCGGAATGACCATTCAGACGGCCAGTTCTATCAGGAGGTCCCCGAATGCTGTCACCCCTGCTCTGGATGCGGCGGCGGATGGAAATCGCCCGTCATGCGCCCCGACGGCGGCAGCTGGAAGAGGATCTGACGCGATTCTGGGGTCAGTCCACGGTTCTTGTTTCCGGATCAATCAAGCGCGGATATGACGAGACATATCACGTTTTTTGCGGAGGAACACGAGTTGCCGTGGCACGCGTCACAAACCGGCACATCAGCCAGGTGCGGCGCCCGGATCCCGGCAGCCCCGTCGTCCCCCTGGAACCACAGGATCGCCTCGAACGGGAGTGGCTGGTTTACCAGCAGCTGTTTCCCGTCGGACTCTCTCCACAGCCCCTGTGGAGAACCAGCGATGCCATCGTCTGCGGCTGGCTGGACTGGCCCCGCGTCTCGGAGACTGTGCGGCGCAGCTCGAGTCAATTCTGGACTCGGATGGACACGATCCTGCCGTCGATCCGCCGGATGCATCAGTGCGGTGTCACACACCTGGATCTGAACCCCGGCAATATCCTGACGGAACCAGACTCCGGAAGGGTTGCCTTTATTGACTTCGAATTCGGCCCGCTGCCGGGAATCTCCGAGTCACAGCAGCAGGCCTACGACTATCTGCGGCTGATCGATGAGTGCCTGCGTCCGCGCCGCGGTGGACGTCAGCTGCTGGCTGAGACCGCACGCCTCGTGGGACTGCTGCAGGGATGTGTCGACGATGAGATTCGGGACGTCGACACAGTGCCATTGCAGGGAAAGCTCCGGCGACTCATGTCCCAGTCGACTCTTGTCAGGCAGCTGCAGGCAGTGTTCCGGAAACTCGGAAACACCCCGCGTCCGGCAGTCAGGTGCGAGCCGGGCTGAAACGGCTGCTCACTCTGAACCACCATCAGCGGGGTCTCAGGAACGGCGAACAGTCCAGGCTGTCGCCGTCCCCAGCTGATCAGGACCGGGTTTTCACGGCAGCGTCACGAACCCGAACTGGTCCTGTCCGCAGGCTTCACGACACCGGTGATCCATTTCGCAATTCGGGAAAAACGGCCTCGCCGCGTCTTGCTCAGCTTCTCTTCCTCATTGATCACCCAGGCAACCTGAATCACCCGCCGTTCGCCTTCGTGAGGCAGATGGCCATGGAACGAGTTGTCGGTCCGCCGGAAGGCGGCCAAAGTCCCATACAACGGACGGATCTCGGGAGCCACCGTCGAATTCATATCGTCAATCCGACCAAGAAACCGCAGGCACCCGGCACTCGTCGCCGGCCAGTCCGGGTTCAGATAAATCAACGCCGTAACAACCTTGGAGCGGCTGTCCGTGTGGATCTGTCCATGACTTCGGTTCAGCAGGCGAGAAACCGACACGAGTGTCGGAAAACGCCCCAGATCCGGAATACCCAGATGCCGACCGACGGCGTCTGCAAATTCCGGAGCTGTCAGTTCCGACACCAGCGCGTTGACCGCCGGGCCGCATTCCGCAGCATCGTAGGGAAAAAAACCGGCTTCGCGATAGCGGGGAAAGTCCCGGGCAAGACTGGCGGCGGCATGTGTCGGCAGC
>SYLK01000935.1 GCA_005809115.1 Planctomyces sp.
CAGCTGAAAAAGAATGACAAGGTTGTCACCACAAGCGGCATCATCGGGACCATCGCGGATTTTTCCGGAGACGGTACGCGCGTGACCCTGAAAGTCGACGACACGACCCGGATCAGGTTTCTCCGCAGCAGCATTCAGGGACTGCTGGACGAAAAAGCGGAGACCGACGATTCAAAATGACCGCAGTCAGCCCGATGTCGGCGGTCCTCCTGTGGACGAACCGCACAGTCCTGAGGCCGGGCTGAGTCCGTAGTATGCCTGATGTCCGTGGGACACGTCCCCGCGGGAACCCGTTTCGAAATAAACTCTTGCTGCTGATTTCCCAGGAAACATTCGATGCATCGAGTCCTCAACGGACTGTTGACTCTCGCCACGCAGGACTCCCCGGCGACTCCGAAGGCCACCGACCCGGCGTCAGGCACGAGTGCCGCCGCGTCTCCGCTGATCGATGCCGCGTCCGGGCTGGGTGACAAGGCTGCCGAAGTTGCCGAGGCGGCATCGAAGACCGCGGAAGCCGTGGATGCCGCGTCCGGTGGCTCCGGCTGGGGAGGCCTGCTGATTCTGGTACTGGTCATTGCCGTTGTCATCCTGCCATTCGTATTCGGACAACTGATCGCCAACGCACTGAAGGTTCGCGAGTGGGGATTTCGCTGCGGAATCAGCCTGTTCGCCCTGACGCTCGGGCTGGCCCCCTTCGTATCCGCGCTCATCTCGGGCCGCGAACTGGCTGACACCATCCGTCTGGGGATTGACCTCAAGGGTGGCACCAATATGGTCTTTCAGGTGAGGGGCGAGGGCAAGGAAGTCACCAATGCCGTGATGGACAAAATGGTCGGCGCGGTGGGCAAACGCATCAATCCGTCCGGCACCGAGGAAATTACGGTGCGGCAGGTGGGTGCCGACCGGATTGAAGTGATTGTTCCCGGCGAGGATCCTCAGACCGTCGACGAAATCAAGCGCCGCATCACCGAGCTGGGCAGTCTGGAGTTTTTCATCGCCGCCAATGCCCAGGAGGACCGGGAGGTCGTCCAGCAGGCCATGGCGATGAGCAGGGACGAGAAAGATCTGAGGGATTCGGCCAACGGCGAAATCGCGATCTGGCGCGAGGCCTTCGAGAAGGAGGGACAGCCCAAGCTCCTGACCGGAACCGGACTGGTCAGTCGCCCTGTCGAGAAAATCCGCACCGAGAATGGAAAGTCGGTCAAGTACAACACGGAAGAATACCTGCTGCTGGTGGATCCGCCGGAAGACCGTGTCACCGGTGACTATCTGATTTCGGCCAGTCGCGGGTTCGGAAACAACGGCGAGACCATCGTCAATTTCAGTTTTAATCAGCGCGGTGGTTTCCTGTTCCAGCAGCTCACAAGCCAGAACCTGCCCCAGCCGGGACGTGAGCCGCGAAAACTGGCGATCCTGCTGAATCGACAGGTGTATTCGGCACCTCAGATCAACTCGGTGATCTCCGATCGCGGAATGATCGAAGGCGGGGCCGGCGGGTTCACACAGGAGGAAGCTCAGGAGCTTTCGGACGTGCTGAACGCCGGAGCGCTGGAGGTTCCGATCGATCCGAAACCGCTCAGCGAAGCGACTGTCGACCCGACTCTGGGTGCCGACGTGCGTCGCAAGGGTGTGACCTCCGTGCTGGTTGGTGGAGCCGCTGTGGTCCTGTTTATGGGCGTCTATTATCAGGTCGCCGGTCTGGTGGCGATCATTTCGCTGATGCTGAACACCATCCTGGTGATGGGTACCATGGCGCTGATCGATGCGACATTTACTCTGCCCGGACTGGCCGGGATTGTGCTGGGGATCGGGATGGCAGTGGACGCCAACGTTCTGATTTATGAGCGGATGCGTGAAGAACTGGGACGCGGAGCCAGTCTGCGGATGGCCATTCAGAATGGGTTCGCCAAAGCATTTACGACGATCGTGGACTCGAACGTCACGACGCTGCTGACGGCGGCGATTTTGTTCATGATCGGGACGGATCAGGTGAAGGGCTTCGCCGTGACGTTGTTCATTGGGATCACGATGAGTATGTTCACCGCCTGCTACGTCGGGCACCTGCTGTTCGACATCATGGAAAGAAAACGCTGGTTGACAACATTGAGAATGATGAGCATTGTCGGACGGACAAACTGGGACTTTGTGGGCCGGATTCGGTTATGTCTCACCCTGTCGCTGGTGTCCATCGGTGTCGGAATGCTCGCCTTTCTTGTTCGTGGGCAGGACAACTTCGACATCGATTTTACGGGTGGGACCATGGTGACGCTGCAGCTGAAGGAACCCGGAAAAACTGAGGATGTTCAGCGGGTTCTGGCGACTCAGTTTCCCGGCGGATTCTCACTCGAGCGCCTCTCCATGTCGGATGAAACGACAGAGGGCGTCGGTCGGCATTTTCGGCTCCGCACCAGGGAACGCGATTCGGAAGCAACAAACGATGACAGACAATCGGCGGAAGAGCGGGTTCGCGACAAAGTCTATGAAGCGTTCCGTTCCGAGCCGGGAATGCAGCTGCGAATGGTGTCGATGGAATTCGGGGAGATTTCTCCCATCCAGGTGGCGGTCGGAGATGAATCGGCCGAGGCTATTACCCTGCGGCGATTTCAGGGAGGTTCCGTCGTCAGCCTGAAACTGTCGGACGAAGTTGCGACCGGGACGATCGCCGATCAGCTGTCCGGTTCGCTGGCGAAACTGAAGGACGGTACCCAGGTCAAATATGGGACTCCGCAGAATCTGTTTGAAATCGTCGGCACCGAGGGATCCGGGGTCAATGTCGGTGAACGTGACGTCCGAAAGTATTCGAAGCTGGAAGTGCGCGCACTGCCAGCCATTCCGGCCGATGATCTGCGGACGGCCCTGCAGGACATGCAGGCGACGATGTCGGCCAGTCCCCTGTTTGACGAAGTCAACACGTTTTCGAGTTCGGTGGCAGGCGAAATGCTGCAGAGCGCGTTTCTGGCAATCGTGTTCAGTATGCTGGTGGTCGTCGGGTATATCTGGTTCCGCTTCCAGAACGTGGACTTCGGGATCGCGGGGGTCGCAGCGCTGATTCACGATGTGCTGTTCGTGATGGGAATGCTGGCACTGGTTTCCTGGCTTCGGGGGACGTTAGTGGGCGACCTGCTGCTGATTTCTGACATGCCCATCAACCTGCCCATGATCGCCGCATTCCTGACGCTGGTGGGGTACTCCCTGAATGATACGATCGTGATGTTTGACCGGATTCGCGAAATTCGCGGAAAGAATCCCGCAATTACGGCAACAATGGTCAATGAGGCGACGAACCAGACGCTGGCTCGTACGCTGTTGACATCCTTTACGGTCGGGATCGTCGTGGCCATTCTGTACGTTTTGGGTGGCGAAGGGATCCATGGATTTGCCTTTTGTATGCTGATCGGCGTTGTGGTGGGGACCTATAGTTCGATCTATATCGCCAACCCGATTCTGATCTGGCTGATGGCACGGCGGCAGGCTGTTACCCGCTGATTCTCCGTTCCCGAAGCCCGTTTTTCCCGCGTGATTCCGGCTGGAGTTCACTGACGCATGATCGACCCGACACCGCTGCACTGGACTTCAGTGGACGCCGCCGAGATGTACGAGGTGCCCCGCTGGGGCAGCGGCTACTTCTCGGTCGGCGAGAACGGGCACGTGCTGGTGCACCCGGACCGGAATCCGGCGCGATCAATCGACCTGAAAGAACTGGTTGAGCGTCTGCAGAAACGTGGACTCGACGTTCCGGTGCTGCTGCGGTTCAATGGCATCATCAAGGATCGACTGCGTGCATTGAATAAGGCTTTTACCGACGCGATCCGGGAGCACAATTACAACGGACGGTATGCCTGTGTGTATCCGATCAAAGTCAACCAGCAGCGCGAAGTTGTCGAGAAAGTCGTGGAGTACGGTCGGGAATTCGGATTCGGTCTCGAGGCCGGCAGCAAACCAGAACTGCTGGCGGTGGTCGCCATGACCGAAGCGCAGACGCCGATCATCTGCAACGGCTTCAAGGACGCCGAGTTCATCGAAACCGCGATGCTGGCCCAGA
>SYLK01000936.1 GCA_005809115.1 Planctomyces sp.
GTCAGTCGAACGATGTATAACTTCCGCATGACGCACCTCCTTGTGCCATGCAGTTTCCTCGATTTTCATCATTCTGCCAATCCGACTTTTTAGCTGTGACAGAGCACTAGATTTCCGGCGGATCCGCAGGGTATTCGCCGGATGCGCGTCGTCCCGCAAGGAAGCCTGCGGGCGATCAGTCTGATTTGAGCAGCGTCAGGAACTCTTTCAGAGGTTTTGTGTTGGCGACGTCGTCCTTCGTCAGGCCAGCCCGGCGCGCCTGACCGATGCCGAACTGCAGAACGTCAAACCCCGTGACACTGTGGGAGTCGGTGCTGATCACGATCGGAATGCCCAGATCCTTTGCGGCGGCGGCACTGATGTCATCCAGGTCCAGCCGTTTGGGGTGCGCATTGATTTCCATCATCACCCGATTGTCTGCCGCTGCCCGCAGGAGTTCCAGCATGTTCACGTCAGCCCCTTCGCGGCGACCAACCAGCCGGCCTGTGGGATGCCCGATGATGTCCACGTGCGGATTCGTGACGGCACACATCAGCCGTTTCATGATCTGTGCCCGAGGCTGCCTCAGTCCGTAATGCAGCACGGCGATCACCCAGTCCGCTTCTGCCAGCACATCATCCGGGAGATCGAGCGTGGCATCCTCCAGAATATCGCACTCGATGCCGCAGAGGATCTGAATGCCGCTGACGCGATCCCGCACTTCCCGAATGTGGTCCCAGTGAGCCCGCAGCCGATCAGAATCCAGTCCGTTGGCCATGGAGACGCGCTTGCTGTGGTCCGTGATCGCGATATACCGCAGATTGCGAGCCTTTGCGGCCAGCGCCATTTCCTCAATGCCCGCCATGCCATCCGAGGCCGTGGTGTGCAGGTGCAGATCGCCCTGAATGTCTTCCAGAGAAACCAGCTCCGGCAGGCAGCCGGCGTCGGCCCATTCGAATTCACGCCGATTCTCGCGCAGCTCCGGAGCAATCCAGGGCAGCCCCACAGCCGCGTAGACATCCTCCTCCGTCCGACCGGCGATGGCCAGGTCACCGCGAAACACGCCGTATTCGTTGACCTTGAGGCCCAGCTCCTTCGCACGTCCCCGCACGACGACGTTGTGTTCCCTGGAGCCCGTGAAGTACTGCAGGGCCGCACCAAAGGATTCTGCGGGAACGACCCGAAGATCCATTTCCACGCCGCTGTGCAGTCGCACGCGCTGCCGGGTGTCCCCCTGCTGCAGAACTTCCTTCACCAGCGAATGTTTGGCCAGAGAATTCATTGGCACTGACGGATCGTCACTTGTCGCGAGGATATCGAGGTCTCCGCAGGTTTCTCGGCGTCGGCGACAACTCCCCGCGGCCACAGCCTGAGTCACTCCGGGCAGTCTGCTCAGATCAGAGACGATGACGTCACACGCCGCCATGGCCTCAGCAATCGAAATTCGGCTGGCAGCTGACGTGGCCGCGTCAATGTTCTGCAGAATCGACTGCTCCGTCTTCCGGCCGAATCCGCGGAGTTCCGCCAGGCGACCGGCTTCGGCAGCGGCCTTCAGTTCCGGCAGTGATGTCAGGTGCAGCTCGTTGAAAAACACCGAGACCTTCTTCGGCCCCACACCGGGAATCCGCAGCATATCCAGCACGCCAGCCGGGATTCGGGTTTTCAGCTCCTCCAGCTGCGCATGCTCTCCCGTGCTGACGATCTCCTGAATCTGGTGCGCCAGATCCTTGCCAATCCCTGGAAGTTCCGTCAGATCGAATCCGGTCGCAGCCAGTTCGGACAACGAGTCGGCAGTCGCAGAAATCGTCCGGGCGGCGTTTCGGTAGGCACGCACCCGGAAGGGATTCGCGCCATGAATCTCCAGCAGATCGGCCAGCTGTTCAAAGCATTCTGCGATCTGGTCGTTCTTCATCGGGCTTGCACACTGGCGGCAGCGTTCGAGACAACCTGGCCGGACGGTGCTTCGACGACCGGTTTCGGCTTGTTGACCCACACCATGGCCATGCCGCCGGCGGACAGCAGCAAACCGGCATAAAACAGCGGACTCGGAGCGGCCAGTTTCTTTCCGTGCGAAAAGATGGTCATGGTGGCGATCGTGTTGATGATCGGAGCGCCCGCGAACACCAGTGGAGCAACAATCAATGGTCCGACTTTTCCGCCCGCAATCTGTACCGCAAAGATCACACAGAGAGCCCCGATTGCCCCGGCTGTGCCCGCGGCGATTCCCCACAGCATATTCTGTGGCACCCAGTTCAGTTTTGACGGATCTTTGACGGTGGGGTCACTGTTCATGAGAAAAATGAAGGCTGAGGGCACCAGCACGGCCACCAGAAAATAGGCCACCCCCACCATCAGAAAGGCCCGCAGGTTACTGCCCAGTCGCATCGTGGCGTCATGCACCAGCGGAACGTAGACTCCCCACGACAGAGCCGCGCCTGCCACAAACACCAGAACCAACGGATTCATCTTCTCATTCATCATCGCAGCTTTCTGTTGAACCGACAACGGGGCAGACAATCGCCGAGGATCCCGTCTGCCCGCCGACACCCAGGTTGTTTCCACCGCGAATTCTAGACGGCTGACAGCCGTTTGGAAAAATGAGCCAGCGGTTTTCTCCGGATTCTCCTTTTCTGCGGTCAGGTACAGGTGTCAGAACCATGGGTGCGATATCGAGCTGGCAGTGGAATTGTCCTGTTGAGGTGAGTCCTGCTTCCCCGCGCATTACCCTGCCGCACGGCGAGGGAGCGCGACTGACGCGACGGCTGATTACGGAAACCATTCTGCCGCGGTTCGGGACACCGCCGTTCGTTCTGTCCGACGCAGCACACAGTGTGGCTGGCGGTAATCGCCTGGCACTGACATCCGACTGCCACACGGTTTCGCCGTTGTTTTTCCCCGGGGGAGATCTGGGATCGCTGTCCGTCTATGGCACCGTCAACGATCTGGCCGTTTCGGGCGCAGTACCCCGCTGGCTGACCTGTGGTCTGATCATTGAGGAAGGACTGCCGCTGAGTGTGCTGGAGCGGATCCTGGACAGCGCTGCCGAGGCGGCTCGGCGGTGCCGCGTCACGATCGTCGCCGGCGATACGAAGGTGGTACCCCGGGGGGCCGCTGACGGGCTGTATCTGATCACCGCCGGTGTCGGGGAACTGACTGATCCGGTGCCGACCGGCCCCCCCTCAATTCGTCCGGGCGACTGCCTGATCGTTTCCGGGCCGGTGGGGCGCCATGGCATCGCCGTGCTGTGTGCCCGGAATGACCTCGGCTTCGATCCGGCCCCGGCCAGTGATTCCGGTCCGGTGCTGGATCAGGTATCGTCACTGCGACTGTCTGCCGGCACGCAGCTGCGCGCGATTCGCGATGCAACCCGCGGAGGAATCTCCGCCGTCCTGCATGAATGGGCGATTGACAGCGGACTCACGTTTGCCCTGCAGGATACCGACATTCCCGTGACAGACGACGTGCGGGGGGCGTGCGAACTGCTCGGTCTGGACCCGCTGTACGTTGCCAGTGAAGGAACGATCGTCGCTGCGGTGGCACCAGAATGCAGTGCGAGAGCGCTCAGGGAACTGCAGAAACTGGAAGCATGTGCCGCCGCTGCCATCATCGGAACAGCGGAACCCCGCGGGATCTCCCCCGTTACGATTCGCCGTGCTTTCGGGAGCGAACAGCCGCTGGATGAACCTTCTGGTGCGCCGCTGATTCGCATCTGCTGACTCCGCTGCGTCCCTCAGAAAAAGCACGACAGCCGGAGAATCCGTGTTCGTTCGCAGCCAGCGGAAGTAAATCGCGTGCACCGGATCCCGCGCCGGTCGGAATTTCGCCGTCCGTCCGTCCGGCCCTCGGGACTGTCCGTCGGGCCCTTTACATCACCTGAGCCCTGACCAGTTCCCGGAAGCGGACCTCATGTTCCGGCACCAGAAATGCCGACTCGATCTGCAGCGCAGCGACATCGGTCGCGTCTGACGGGAGCTTGACCAGATCCTTGTGCGTTGTGACCAGCCACCTGGCACCTGCCTGGTGTGCCAGATCTCTGACCTCCCGCAGATCTGACTCGGTATAATGGTGATGGTCGGCGAAGTGCCGCTCTCCCACGATCTGCAGGCTGGCACTGCGACAGGATTGTGCGAAGGCCTGCGGATTTCCGACACCGCTCAGCAGAAACACAGGCTGGCCGGATAAATCGGTCAGTGCGATGGTGCGACCGTCCGGCCGGATGAGCGATGTCGGACAAAAGGCGACGGGGAACACCTGATGCTGCAGTTCCGGATTGTACCGCAGAATCGTCTGACAGATCGCAGCCAGGTGGTCAGGGGTCGTCTGGTCGGCGCGAGTAATCAGCACGACGTCCGCGCGTCGGAGCGATGTCAGCGGTTCGCGGAGCAGCCCTCGAGGCAGCAGATATCCTTCCCCGAAAGGACTGCTGGCATCAATCAGCAGGAGATTGAGGTCGCGATACAGGCGCCTGTGCTGGAAGCCGTCGTCCATAACGAATACATCCGGGTTCTGGCAGGAGGTCAGCTGCTGTGCGGCGGTGACCCGATCAGAATGCTGCCCATGCGGGACACCGGGACACAACTGGTCCAGCATTCGCTTTTCATCATTGATGCCCGAACGATCGGCCCGGTAGCCGCGGCTGAGAATGGCCGGATGGAGACCAGAGTCGCACAGAAGTCGAACGACGGCAGCCACAATCGGCGTCTTTCCGGTGCCGCCCGTCGTGATGTTGCCCACGCTGATGACAGGGCGGGACAGGCGACGGACCTGCTTCCAGCCACGGTCGAATGCGATGTTTCGCAGCGCTACGGCGATTCCGTAGGGGCAGGAACACATCCAGAGCAAGCCCCGCACCATGGACTGCAGCGAACCGCCGGATGGTCCTCTGATCAGTCGTCGAAAAGTCACCTGGTTCAGCAAGTCCAGCCTCAGCGGTTTCTGCGAATATGTTCATTCACCGCAGCCAGCAGCGGATCAATCGTAAACTGCTGAATCTGGTGCGGGGGCTGCCAGTCGAACCAGCGGTACCCGTCATGTTCGGTGACGATGATCTCCGCAGGACGAATCAGTCGTCCCAGAAAGACCCGGAGAGTCTTTTCGACAAGTCCAGTGCCGCCGTAGCGTCGCTGATTTACCAGGTAGCGGTTCTCAAACCGAAAGTCCGTGTCAATGTCCAGATCGCTGGCGGCGATCGAAGTTTCTTCTTCGAGTTCACGCAGGGCACACTGGATCTCGGTCTCGCCCGGGTCGACGTGGCCCTTGGGAAGATCCCAGCGATTCGGGTGCCGCAGCAGCAGGAAGGAATCGATCGGATTGCCCTGAACAACCAGGAATCCGCAGGAGACGGGTTGCTTCACGACGCTCTGCCCCCGGAACCGGCACAGGGTGGAGGAAACTCCGGATGATGTTCCACCGGACTGATGCGCTGCCGCAGATCGTCGGGGCGGGTCGTGAACGGCTGCTGCAATTCGCTTCCCTGCAGTGACAGATAGTCCCGCAGCGTCCACTGGTTCACGGGAAAAGCCAGGTCGTCCCATGGCAGCCGGGACGAGACCTGATCAAACAACCGCACTTCGAGACTTTCCGTGCCGCAGGCGAAATCCGGTGTGATCATGTCTGCCAGATAGACCAGGTGCACATGCCCGATCCGGGGAACTGAGTAGATGGACAGGAGCTGGCGGATCTGGACGTCTGCTCCGGCTTCTTCACTGACTTCGCGTCGGGCGCCGTCTTCGGGGGTTTCACCGATCTCCAGAAATCCGCCTGGGAGTGTCCAGAAGCCGTATCTCGGGCGAATTGCGCGGCGACACAACAGCAGCTGATCGCCATGACGAACCACAGCCGAAACAATGATGCGCGGGTTCTCGTAATGGATCCAGCCGCACTCCGAGCAAACCAGACGGTCTCGATTATCATCGTCGGGCGTGCGGAGCACGAAATTTCGACAGGCTGGATTGGGTTGGCTGTTCGGCATCAGTCACGAATCCATCAGAACGCCGCTGGGGGCGGTTCTTGTGCGCTCCCGGAAATCGCCGTCTTATACCACATTTTCAGAATTCAGGGCGAACGAATCCGCGGCGATTCTGTATCCCGCTCGACGACAGGCCATTTTTTCTGCATTCCGTTTCCAGTGTGATCCAATAGGATGCCATCCTTGTCAGGGGACTTTTTCGATCAGGAAGCTGTTATCAACGCGATCTGCGAACAATCGGAACACGGTCTGAACGGGACGAGGCGAGCGCAGCAGCGTCGCCGCATTGCCCCATGGCTGGCGATGATTTCCGCCGTCGCCGGTGTGCTGTTGCTGGCTGCTCCCCGGGTTCCGCTGGGAGTGTCCGGCGAGTGGGTCTGGACGCGCCATGACCTGCCGGTGAGTATGCTGGAGTGGTGCGATCGGCTGCTGGCACCGGTCACGGGTGCACTGCTGGTCATGGGCACCGCAGTTGCCGGTGAACGTGTGCTGCGGAAGTCCGGATTCCTGCGAAGCGCCGGGATGCTGCTGCTCCTGATTCTGACCTCACTGATCTGGCAGCGGCTGGTCCTGATGGCTGCGCCCTCGCCGCACCGTGAAATCAAGCCGCTGTGGATCAACTATGACAAGTATGCCTCAGGATATTTTTTTGAGGCGGCCTTTCGGATGCATTCTGCCGCATCACTGCTGGTCGGGTATGAAGATCGGATGCGAGAAGGCGACGTGCTGCACGTGGGAACGCATCCACCCGGCCTGTTTCTGTTCAGCTGGTGCGCCCTGCAGGCAACCGCTCGCTCCCCGACACTGGTGCGAATTCTGGAAGTGACTCGTGACCGGACGTCCGAATCTCTGTTTCGCGAGATTGAAAGTCGGGCCGGGCTGGCTCGCCCCCTTTATCGTACCGAACTGGCAGCGCTGCAGTTGATGGCGGCCGTGACACAACTGTCGATTGCGGCGGCCGGGGTTCCGCTGTTCCTGCTGGCGATGCGGGCCTACGACCGGCTGACGAGCTGGCGGGTGGCGTGCTGCCTTGTGACGATCCCCGGTGTTCTGGTGTTTTTCCCCAAGTCGGATGTGCTGTACCTGCTGACCATGACGAGTTTTCTCTGGCTGGCGGTGACGTCGCTGACAGTGCCGGCAGTCTGGTCACTCTGGCTTTCGGCAGCGGGAGCGGGTGTGGTTCTGTGCGGCTGTCTGCTGCTCAGTCTGGCCCATCTTCCGGGGGTGGCAGCGGTGGTCTTGTTTGCTGTGCTGCAGCACGCCACAGCGGTGGACGGACGCACGGGACCACGCCGTTCCCGGATGACTGAGTTTGCCGCCTTACTGCGACCCGGGCGGAAAACAGGCGCGCTGGTCATACTCTTCGGCACGTTTCTGCTGACAGTTGTGGTGTGGAACGTTACGACGAATTGTCAGCTCTTCCGGGTGTGGCAGCTGAATCTGACGAATCACGCGGGGTTCTATCAACAGTCTCCGCGTACGTGGTGGAAGTGGCTGCTGCTGAATCCGCTGGAACTGGGCTTCGCGGCTGGTCTGCCGCTGTCTGTGATCGCCCTGGCGGGGGGCCTGGGGGCCGTCGGTCGCGTGTCCGGTCGCGCGGTGGCGCTGCGGAAATGTGCCGACCGGGATCTCAGCGGACTTCTGCAGGCCTCGGTCGGGGACTGCCTGACGACAGCTCTGTTCCTCACCTGGATGCTGCTCTGGCTGTCAGGCAAGAATCTGGGTGAAGCGGCTCGACTGTGGTGTTTTCTGACTCCCTGGGTCACGATGGCCGCTGCCGGATCCGACGCGGGACGACGCAGCCCGGCTGATTGCGGGAAGGGCCTTGACGCTCCGGCGAAATTCGGCATCACACCCTGGCGACTGCTGCTGCTGCTGCAACTGATCACGGCCATCGCCACCGTCGGTCGCGTCAACGGATTTTCCGTCTGAACGGACCGTTCCGACACGTCCTGTCAGCGAATCCGGCTGGACGATCATGCCAGCGTAAACGCAGGCAGATGAACGATTTCGCCGCCGCGGAGTGCCGATTCGTGCGCACAAATGCCGACACAGGTCCAGTTGGCACTGGTGACGGCGTTGGGCCACGGATCCCGATCTTCTGCCAGGGCTGACAGGAATTCATGGACGAGGTGCGGGTGCGACCCGCCGTGGCCGCCACCCTGCAGAAACGACAGGTGTTCGGCGTCATGGATCTCTTCAGGCAGCGTGAATCGCCGGATGGATTCGGGCAGGAGGTGCGCGAAATCCGGAATCGTCACTTTCTCCGGGATTTCTGGTTCCGGCTTCCTGGCCGTGTGGATCACATGTGGTTCGTGCTCCACCAGACTCCACTCGAAGCTGCGTTTCGTCCCGTAAACATCAAAACTCTCCCGATACTGTCGGGCGACGTCGTACAGAAATCTCCAGATATGCGCTGTCAGATCCGTGTCACGAATGCGAATATGGCAGCTTTCCACGGCAAACCGATTTCCGGACTTCTCCGCGATGTCGTCGCGGACCGTGCCGGATCCGAAGCAGCTGACGTATTCAGCACGACCATTGACGAGTCCCAGGCAGGGACTGACAACGTGCGTCGCATAGTGCATCGGAATCATTTTCTGCCAGTAATCCGGCCACCCGTCCATATCCTGAGGATGTGACGCGGCCAGGTGCTGAATTCTGCCAAGCTCACCACTCTGATACAGATTTCGGATGTACAGAAACTCACGGCTGTAAACGACCGTCTCCGCCATCATGTATTTCAGCCCGGTTTCCCGCACCTTTTCCACGATGCGACGGCAATCGTCGACAGAAGTGGCCATCGGAACCGTACACATCACGTGCTTACCAGCGTCGAGCGCTCGAAGCGACATCCAGGCATGGTCCGCGATCGGACTGTTAATATGCACAAAGTCGATGCTTGTGTCGCGCAGGACATCATCGTAGCTTGTGAAGCGTTTCTCGATTCCGAAACGGTCGCCGACCTTTCTGAGTTCCTCCGGATTGCGGCGACAGATGGCCGCCACTCGTGCCTGAGGATGTGCCTGATAGATCGGAATGAACTCGGCACCGAATCCCAGTCCAACCATCGCCACGTTGTATTGTCTGGACATCTTTTTCGTTCCTGAGTCCCGGCGGAAGCAAAGAATATCGCGGGGGCACCCGTCGGGTTTTCGCCACCCTGCGGGCCGTCGCTTTGGTCCTGAATTCGCTCAGCGTTTATCCTTCACAACCTGCGAACTGTCAAGACAGAGCGGCGATTTCCGGGAAACACGCCTTCCGGGGATTGATGACGACTGCACCATCGCGTTGAGTTCACGAAACACCACGACGCCGTTTTTCCTGCGGCAGGCGGATGGGATTCTCCCGACAGGACTGCAATCCGAAGTCAAAGTGGTTGTCGCCGTCGGGCGGGAGCGTCATGATACGGTGTGCAGGACCGTCGGCAGGTGCAGGGCCGTCGGCGTTTGCGAATCCGAGGGTATGGAACCGGAGTGAGGCTCGACCGTGCGGACGATGCGTCCGGAGACGGCTCGCGGCGTGGCGATGCAACGACAGACTCAGGGAGTTTTCTCCATGGCATCTTCCGGCACCACGACGACATCCGTGCGGCGCACGGTGGCAGGCATCATCCCGGCGATCGGCATGCTGGTTTTCGGCATGCTGGTTTTCGGCACGACGGTGAACGCTCAGCCAGGCGCCCGCTATTCGGCAGGAAGTTCCGGCCGGAGCCATGGTGCAGCATACGGTTCTGGTGCAGCTTACCATTCAGGATCTGTGCCGCCATTCCGGTCGCCCGGTCCATCTGCCGCAGTGCCGGCGTATCCGGTCACCGGTGTTGCTCCACAAGGCCACGGACCTGCGGGATTTGCATCACCCGATTACAGTGGCGGCGGGTTTGGTTTTCCGTGCCAGGTCTGGCCGTACGGCCCCGGTTTGTCCATCAACCTGTTCTACAACGCAGCGATGCCTGTTTACGGCTACGGCTACAGTTCCGCCAGCTGGAGACAGGTCCCTCATCCGGCATTCGGATGGGCGGCGGGATGGAACCAGGGCTTCAATCCGTGGCTGACTCCGCCAGCCATGATGCGGAATTCTGATGGTGCACTGTTCTTCCCGCCGGTATATGGACTGTACGGAGCCTGGAATGGGTATGCCCCCTGGCCGGGAGCCGACGTTCTCTATGGCATTCCCGGTCCCGTTCCGTGCTATGGCGTGGCGAGTCCCATCTGGCCGGGCCATGGGTTCCTGTCGTCTGCCGTGGGACTCAGCGTTCTGCTGAATCAGCCGCTGATCCAGGCAGAGTCCGTGCCTTTTGCATTCGATGCCGATGGTGCCGTGGAACCAGCGCAGCTCGGCGATGACAATGTTCTCCCGCCTCGCATGCGGGTCACGCCTCCGGTACCACAGGTCCCGCAGCAGCCGGACCCGGACTGGCAGAACGAAAGGCGTCCCGAGGATCTCGACGTTCCTCCGGCACCGGAATTCGCCGAACCGGAACCGGATGCAGACGTGGCGGACGTGGCTGGACCGGAAGTGGCGACGGTGGAATCTGCGCGCGGGGAGTTCCCCGCGATTGACGTCAGAGACGCACCCTCGTCGATGTCAGCGCGCCTGAGAAGTCTGCGACATCAGGCCGCGGGGGACGATGCCTTTCGGGAACAGGATTACCAGGCGGCTCAGGAGTCCTATCAGGCGGCGCTGACTGAGGCAGGAGAGCGCCGGGCACCCTGGCTCAGAATGGCCATGGTGCTGACCGCGCGGCAGGAGTTCGAGCAGGCTGCCGCGTATCTGAAGACAGGGTTGCGGCTGAAGGGGGATCGCACTCGCGCATGGATCACGGCGGAGGAACTGTATGGCGACCACATGCGCGAAAAGACGCGAGAACAGGGACTGGCACTGTGGGAGTGGGTGGGACAGCAGCCGTTGTCCACGGATCGGCTGTTGCTGGCCGGCGCATTTCAGAAGCTGCGGGGCGACCATCGGACTGCTGCTGAGTTGCTTTCGCTGGCATCGCGGAATGGTCAGGAGCCGGATCTGACGCGTGCCCTGCAGGAAATTGTATCCGACGTTGCTCAGGATGCGCCCGAAAATACATCGCAGTCGGCACTGCATTCGGGACAGGACAATCGCGAACCCGCGTCACGCCGGGGTGCAAAGGATCGTGCGGCCGCCGCGGCTGGCTCGACGTCACGCCGCGGGGACGGTATTTTTCTTCGCGGCCGCCGCGCGGGCCTGTCGCAGCGCGAGTCAGCA
>SYLK01000937.1 GCA_005809115.1 Planctomyces sp.
CTGGCCCGCTGAAGCGGGCTGAATAGATCCCCGGGGCGCCGTCCAGGGCATCGACGATCAGTCCGCTGTCTTCGCCGATCACCCATTGCCGCAGTGACAGCGCGACCTGAGTTGCTTTCTTTGCCGCGTTCTCCGCAAACGTCAGGCCGTCTTCAATCACCTCGGCGACGTCGGGGAAATCCGTCACGGGCAACACCTGAAATCCTGCCGGAGCCAGCAGCTCGGCCACTTCGCGGGTCTTACTGCGATTTCGACTAGCCAGCACGATCGTCCTCTGTTGCCGCATGCAGGATTGCTCCGAGGGTTCAGACGCCGGAAATTTCCCCGGCCGGGTGCGTTCCTTTGTCATAGTCTGATTCTACCGGCTGGCTGAAATGTCGTGAATTCTGGTGCCGAGCCGGAAAATTGGCCGAAGCGCGGCCGAGCTGACGGGATTCGGCAGATGATTCGATTGTCTGGACGTCCTGATGGAAATAGACTGTCGGTTTCGGCCTGATCGCCGATGTCTCCAGCGACAGCGATTACGGAGAGGGATTCAGTGTATCCGCATTCCTGCCAGATGGAATTCACGCGCCGCGGCCTGATTTTTTCTGGTGCGGCTGGCGCCCTGACACTGGGAGGTGTGCTGCAGGCGCGTCTGCGGGCTGAGCAGTCGAAGACGGCAGCCCCGGCTGCGATTCGCTCGTGCATTTTTCTGTTCTATTATGGCGGCCCCAGCCATCTGGATACGTATGACCTGAAGCCGCAGGCGCCGAGCACCGTTCGGGGCGAATTTCAGGGAATCAGCACGACGGTGCCGGGGTTGCAGGTCTGTGAACACCTGCCCCGGATGGCCCGCGTCATGCATCACTGCGCGCTCATTCGCAGCATGCACCATAAGAATCGGCTGCATGACTCCGCGTCCATTGAAACTCACACGGGACGGCAGGCGGCACATGGTGATCGCGAGGAATTTGCGCCGATTCCTCAGTTTTTCCCCTGCCACGGCGCGACCGTCAGTTATGTCCGCCGCGATCAGAATCCGGTCGTGCCGCATGCGGCGCTGCCTTACGTCTTCCATAACGTGGTGGATGTGCCCTGTCAGGGAGGAGGCTTCCTCGGGGCAAATTTTGATCCGTTTCGCATTTCCGTTGATCCAGAGAAACAGGATTACACGGTCCCGGAACTTCAGCTTCGTGAGGAACTGCAGACTGCACGGATTCGCGGGCGTTCCCGGCTGCTGACTCGCCTGCAGCACAATTACCCGGGAACGCTGTCCCCGGATCCGGGACTGGCCCAGTATTACGAGAAGGCCTTGAGCCTGCTCGGAGCAGACGCGATCCGGCGGGCTCTGGATCTGGAACAGGAACCACGCGAAGTGCGTGAGCTGTACGGGCTGCATTCGACCGCAGTCGAGGACAACGGATTTGGATCGCAGATGCGTGGCCAGAATCTGCTGGTGGCACGTCGGCTCGTCGAAGCGGGTGTCCCCTTCGTAAATGTATACGACTACAGGCAGCAGGGGCTGAACTGGGATTCACATGCGCAGAACTTCGAGCAGCACAAGCGAAAGCTGCTGCCCCCCGCCGACCGGGCGCTTTCCGCTCTCATCACAGACCTTGATGAACGGGGCCTGCTGAGTACCACGCTGGTCGTGGCCGCCGGAGAATTCGGGCGAACGCCCACCATCAACACGACTGCCGGACGCGATCACTGGCCCGACTGCTACACCATTCTGCTGGCCGGCGGAGGCGTGCGGGGCGGGGCGGTGTTTGGTGCCAGTGATGCCACCGGCGCTTATCCCACCAGAGATCCGGTGACACCCGCGGACCTTGCCGCCACGATCTACTGGCGATTCGGTCTCGATCCGCTGCAGCACATCCACGATCGCTCTGCTCGGCCATGGCCCCTGGCGGATGGCAGACCCGTCACCAGCCTGTTCGATTCCCGTTCCTGAACGGAAAACGTGCGCTGGATCATCACGCTGTCATCCGCGTCTGGTTTCGGAGAAACGCTGAGGATGTCACGACGGCAGAATTCCTCGCGCCAGCTCGTCTTCCCATTCGTCCAGCAGCGGCCAGTCGAGCGCACATGTTCCGAAGTCTGCCATATGCTGGTACTTGTCGAGTCGGTCGATAGCCGACTGCAGCAGGCCTCGGTCGTTCCGAAACGCGGGACCATGACTTGGCAGCAGCCATTCCACGTCGCTGTCCCGGATCCGCTTCAGAGATTCAATGAAGGCCGGAATGTCGGACCCGTGGTGCGCATCAATGCCACCGACGCAGCCGTCGCGGAAGATGTTGTCCCCGGAGAACAGCAGCGTCCCGAATCGAATGGCCAGCTGACCTGCGGCATGCCCCGGGGTGTCCCAGACCTCCAGCGAACACTGGCCGATCTGCAGGTGATCGCCATCCTTCACCACGGCATCCACTGAGAATTCCGGCATCGCGATGGAAATTCCCTGCGCCGGAATCTCCGCAAATGCCGCAATCCGGTCACCGGATTCCAGAATCTTTTTTGCTTCAGCGTGAGCAATCAGCTGGCAGCCGGGCAACAGCTGTTTCGCCCGATGCATCCCCTGAACATGGTCTGCATCCGCATGGGATGCGACGAGGTACCGGCAATTGGCGAGCGAAAAATCCATCTGGCGGATCAGATTGACCAGTTCCTCAACTGTGTCTTCATAGCCAATATCCAGCAGCATCCATTCCGCTCCGGAATGAATCAGATAGACACAGCAACCGAGTCTCCGGCGCGACTGGAAATTCAGTTCAATCACACTGGGAAACAATTCGCGGCGCTCGAGCATCGGTGCGTCTCAATTCCATGGACTGATCAGGTGCCGAGGGCCTCAGCGGGCAAGTGGTGCGCATGAAATCGGCAGTGCGGGATTGTAGACGCTCGCATCCCACGTCGCAATTCCGGCCGTCTGGCTGGCTGTCCGTCCGGCTCCGGCTGCAGCTCCGGCCAGAGTTCCAGCGTTCCTGCGTTCCTGCGGCCGC
>SYLK01000938.1 GCA_005809115.1 Planctomyces sp.
GAAGCGCCGTTCGCACTTCTCTCGCCACAGAGCTCCACGTTGAAACAAGCGGTTGAGATGCGACTTGACAAACCGGACACCCACCATCTCTTCCAGCTGATCGGCGTCCAATCCCGCGGGGCTTTGCTGTACCAGGCCCACGATGGTGTCGGTCTGGGATCCCCATTGACCGAACCGGCATTCCGGTAGTTCCAGAGGCCGTGTTCGTTAGACCGGGGGACGTCGGCGAGCGTGTAGTGGCGGGCGTTGTCGTTGTAGCTGGTCAGGCAGCCATGCTGGTCGAGCAGTCGCCAGCAATGCACAAGAGCCCCAGGTCAAAGCCGAATCATCAGATGCCGAATATTTCCTTCTGCAGGAAGTACGAGGCGAGGGCAACTGCGGAAGGGCAACCAACCGCGGGAAGGAAGTCTGCGACTGTGCGGCGTCAGCGTCGGCCTGATCTGTCGCCGTCGACCATGTTCTCGCCGCTGCTGCGAGGCTGCCAACAGAAACGTGATCGCGGCTCAGAGAGATCCTGAGGTGAGCTGCCCGTGGACAGCGAACCGTTTCCGACAGACTCCGGAGCAGATGACGAGCTTGTGCAGCCTGCGATGCCGGTGGTCAGCGCAGGGTTTCCCGACAGGTGAAACGTGGTGGCGATTGGGGGTGTCCGACAACGTCAGTCAGACAACTCAGCGATTCCACCGCAGGCCGGACGGCACCCGCATCCTGCTGCAGCTCGATGATCGGTCCGCTGGGTGCGCCGGGGGGCCGTTCGGTTCAGCAGGATGTGACGTTGATCTTCTGATGGCTCCGTCAGAGCTGTGTGAGGGGCTGTTGTCGCATCAGACTGCCGGTCGCTCTGCCACGATGACGGCTCCGGGGGCAAGGAACACTCCAGCCGCCTGCCATGCGGCAATTCCGACGGCAAACGACAGTTTCACCGGCAGACTGGAATCATCGCTGTGCAGGGCACCACGGGGACTGGCACTGATGACGCGAAATCCTGTTTGCTGCAGCACACGCAGCAGACTTCCGACCGGCATGGAAAATCGATGGTCATTGACTGCGCGTCGCACTATTCGTGCGCTGCGTTCCGGTGCGACCTGCCGCAGTGCGGCTCCGATGGTTGCCAGCCAGGATTTATCCACCACACGCATCACCAGCAGGCCTCCGGGCTTGAGGTGAGCATGAATCTGCCGCAGTTCTTCCGGCTGATCGGGCCAGTAGATATTGGCGTCCAGAACGCTGATCACGTCGAACGGCTCGGATCGGAGAGAAAACTGGCTCAGCTGGCCACAGCATTGCGCAGACATTCCCGCCGATCGCACGCGAGCGACCGCCTCGGGCACGATATCATACCCCCAGACGCTGAATCCGGCGGCCGCAGCAGCCTGCATGAAACCTCCGTAGGCACAGCCCACATCCAGCAGCGCACGCCCTGGCGGATCACAATGAGCGCAGACAGCCTGCACAATCGAGTGATACATCCGCTGCTTGAAGTCGTTCAGTTGTTCGCCTCGCTCGAGTTCTCCCCAGGCCATCTGCTGTGTATGGCTGACTTCCGTCTCCAGACGGTATTCGCCGTCCATGAAGTAAGATCTGCACGAACCGCATCGACGCCAGTCCGTGTCTCCTCGAGAACTCCGCAGTCTCCAGACCGGTCCGACATCTTTTGCCACGGCGCCACAGGCGGGGCAACGGATTGCGCCGGGGCGAGGAACGGCTTCGGCTGACGGGGCGGACCGGGAACCAGCGGTAGCGGAGAACGACGCGGCCGTAGGCATATCAGGGACTTTCTGAAATTTTGCGATTTTCTGTGGATTGCATGGCGGCGGCTGCCTCACCGCGGTCAGCCTGGTCGATACTCGGCCCGGCGGAAGGCGGTCGCCTGAGCAGGATCCCGCGACCGAAGTGAGGGCTGGCCCGCCGGAATGGATGGCTGGCCCGCCGGAATGGCGAGTCTCGCCAGATTTGTGCAGAAGACCAGCAGCAGTGTCTGCTGCGGGAGATGCACACTGGCTTCGGTCAGCGACTGCACCACGTAAGCCACGATCGAGAGACTCAGCAGAAACGCGCGCCGGCTGGTCAGGGCGGCAGTGAACGGGATGTTCAGCAGTCCCGCGACCAGCAGACACATCATCAGGCCGACCGGGAGACCGGATTCCAGCGAAGTCTGCAGATAGTTGTTGTGAGCGTGGTTGACATCCAGCACCTCCAGCGCCCGGTCTGTCTCTCCGGGACCAATTCCCAGCCAGGGAGATTCGCGGATAAAGTCGAGACTGACGGACCAGATCTGGGACCGCGGGCGCGATGCCTGATACCCCACAAAGCGAAACCGTGCCAGTAACGCCATGACAGGTCGGGTCTCCAGCAGTTCCTGACTGAATACGAGACACAGCGTGATCACCGAACACAGCAGGAAAGCCAGCTTGCGGTGATGAAACAGCGAGGCCAGAGTAATCAGAATCAGCAGTGACCCGATGCCGTTGCGAGAGCCCACGAAGACGACCGAGAGCATCCCCAGGCCGACGAGGCCACGCAGGAAGATCCGCCGTATTCCTTCCGACTCCCCCGCCATCAGCAGCATCAGGGGCATCGTCATGTTCAGCTGGGCCGCCATCAGGTTTCCGGTACCGGCCGCTCCCTTGACGCTCCATGACGATATCGCGCCGGTCTGCAGCGTCTGTCCCAGAACCATGGCCACAAGGACCAGATACGTCAGCAGACACACACGCTGACACACATCGAAAAACTCAGGAAACGTGCCGGCGAGTCCGAGAAACGCTACATAGCAGGAAAGCAGATGAATCGTGCTGGAAACGGGAGAGATATTGTGTTCCGACGAGATCAGCACGAGCAGCAGCATGATCGGTGGTGCCACGACGTATCCGGGATGGATGCGGGCACCGCGGCTGAGCAGCCCGAGTGCCACGAATCCGACCGATGCCGCCGCCCCCCCCAGCATCGTGAGAGGATGCGAGATCAGCGACGTGATGCCGGTTGTCAGCAGCGCGAGGACTGCTGCGACAATCGTCAGAGACATTCGCGGTCGTCCTTCACCGTGATGGCCCCTTTAAGTATCCTGCAGGACCGAATGGCGGAACCACTGCAGCTGACGCGGCCACACGTAGGGCAGTGACAGCAGGCTGCGCCAGCGATAGATGATGACCAGGATCAGTGCGGTCCACAGTGTGCGCGACACCAGATAACCCAGCGCTCCGCCCAGGGGCCCGGAAACTGCGCTCCCGACGTAAATCAGTCCTGTCTGAACCGGCACAAAGGCGAACATGGCGCGCCCCAGCACATGCTCCAGATGCATCGTCTGCATCACCGGCACAGATGATCCGGCTGCCGACTCGATCACGGCAGCACACAGCAGCACCGGCAGAATCTGGTCGATCTCACCGTAGTCAGCCCCCAGCAGCCGGATGAACAGCGGCAGCGCCAGCCAGGCGAGCAGAGCGATCCCGCAGGCGAGCGCAAACGTCAGCGTGGCGGCCTTCCGAATCAGGTGTGAAACTGCACGTTGCTCGCCGTCCCGATAACTCCGGGCACATCGCGGAATCATGCACAGATTGATGACACTGAGTGGTATCCCGGCCAGCGCAGCGTACTGAACGGCCACGGAAAACCGAGCGGTGGCCGCGGCGCCACAGGTTGTCACGATGACCAGTGGCAGTGACCGCTGCAGCATCGTGCAGCCAATCGAGAATCCCAGAAAAGGCAGCCCTCCCCGCAAATGCGACCGGACTGCCGCAACCCGGGGTACATACCGAGCTGCCGCCGCGTACGTCTCACGAATCGCAGCCGAGTGCAGCGAACCATACCACACGAGAAGCATCACACCCGCGTAGATTACCGCTGCGGAAAATGCGTTCAGAGGCACGCCACACAGGGCAGCCACTGACAGAACGGCAAAGAACGTCGGCGGAAGCAGGATTTGTTCCGGGAACACCGCCGGGCCCGCACCCACCAGCGGGATCGCCACCCACTGTCGCAGATATGTCAGAACCAGCGGAATGAGTGTGATACCGGCCATCGCCGCGATCAGCACCCAGCGGTGACTGAGCGACAACAGACCGCTCAGGACACAGATCCCACAGATGCCTGCCAGAAAACATCCCGCGGCAAGCGCCGCGCCGCAGTGCGTCAGCGCGGTGATCGTTCCCGCTTCTGCGTGAGATCGCACGACCGACAGACTCCGCACGAGTGTGCGGTCAGAACCCAGCGGAGCCAGCGTCGCCAGCAGGATCGACATCGACATCGCAGCACTGTACAGACCGTACTCGTACGGCCCCAGCACGCGAGCAAGGCAGAATGTCATCAGAAACGTCAGGCCGATTCCTGCCGCGCGCAGAATCAGCGTGCCTAACGCTTCTGCCAGCATTCCACCGGGTTTTCGGACCTGGAAAAGCATGAACTCCACCATCCATGGCTGGTACGACACCATTGTCGTTGCGCTCAGCAGTCCGGCCGACGTGATGGAACATGATTGTCCCGCAGCGTCTGACTCTGTCCGCTGGCGCTGTCGACCGGCCAAATCCGCCGGATTCTGTCCGCACTGTATCCGCGGCAGAAAAACACCACAACACGTCTTTGGCCGGGCAGGAAGCCGGGGAGGTCAGAAATCGTACTGGTCGATGTTCTCTGCTGTAAATACCAGGATATCCCCCAGCATGACGTTGTCGCCGATCAACGGCCGGTCACCCAGTCTTCCGGCGGAAATCGATGGGGCGCCCGGCTGCAGTCTGCCGCTGGCCAGCGCTTCACCGACAAAGACAGTGAGATACCCCAGATCGACGGTGTTCCAGAGGACGACGGACTTAACCGTTCCCCGGCCGACAAACGGCTTCATGTCGTTGGGCGTTGACAGACCTGTCACAAGCACTTTGCCAATTTTTCCGTTCTGTTCGACGGCCTCCGCCGCGGCTGGAAACGAGACGGAACTGATTCCGAAGATCCCTCGGAGATCCGGGTATTTGCTGATCACGTCCTGAGCATCCGCCAGTGCATTGCCGGAGTTTTCTCCGGGATACTTGATTGTCAGGAGGTTCAGTCCGGAGGCCAGCAGCGCCGGCTTCATGGCCTCAATCCAGGAATTCTGGTTCGCTGAGGTCGCATCGGCGCTGATGATCACAACATCACCGGCAGCAGCGTTACCGGCAGCAGCGTTACCGGCAGCAATGTTACTGGTCGCGTTCGCTCCCAGATCGCTGACCATTGCCTGAACCATGCCTGCGCCGATCGCCTGGGGCGTGGCCTGATTGACGAAGAATGTCCGAGAATCCGGGAGTCCATCGGCATCCCACGTAATGATATGCACTCCCGCAGCGCGGGCTTCCTTCATGGCACTGGCCACGACATCCGGTGCATTCGGAGAGACGCAGATCACGTCGACACCATCAACCGTCCACTGCTCGATCATTTCGGCCTGTTTTTTTGGATCGCCATCCGTGGGTCCATCATAGATCAGCTCCACGTTGCCGAGTTCCCGGGCGGCCTCCTGTGCGCCCTCAAAACAGGAACTGAAGTAACTGATGCCCTTGATCTTTGGCAGCAGGCAGATCGTCACCGTCTTTCCGCCGTCCAGACTGGCCACGTCAGCCGTTTCGCGGCCCGGTGCAGCGGTTTTCGGGACACCGGATTCGCCGCATCCGGCGATGAGCACCCAGGCCAGCAGAAATCGGGGAAGTGTTGCGGCCGCAGACCGGCATGGCGGATCCGGCGGGCCGGATGCTCCGAATAAGCGGCGCTGCAGTCGGCTGGCAATTGCCGGGCCTGAGCGCCGTCGCGGACCGTGCCGCTGCGCCAGCTGGCCTCGTGACGTGCGCGTGGGGCGGTTTCTCATGGTTTCTTCCTGCATTGCGTTCGCGGGAGAGATCAGGACCGGCCAAAAAATCAGTTGAACAAACTCAGGAAAACTTCGGCCGCATGCATCCTGCACCTCGAATGCGGATTCGCTGGATCAGTTCATCAGCTGGCCGATGACTTCATGCCGCAATTTTACGGTCAAAACGAAATATTCAGGTCCAGCCGCTGCACACATCAGCGTGATTCCGGTCAGGGGGCGCTGCGCTTCCCCGAGCAGAAGATTTGTTCCACTGATTTTTTGGCCGGTCCTTACGTGGCCACCGTGGCGTCCACTCCGGGGTTCTAACTTGAAGTTCCGCTATGAGCAACTGAACCGCTTTACTGCCGCCGCCCACGCATGATCGTCTGACAGAGCAGGACGGCAACAATCAGCAGCAGTCCGATCACGATCGACCGCAGTTCGTCGATCTTCCAGCAGCGGGTGACGAACAGGCGAGTTTCGTGAATCAGCATGAGTCCCAGCACTGTCCCCGGAATGCTGCCACGCCCTCCCGCAATACTGGTGCCTCCGGCGATGACTGCCGTGATCACATCCAGTTCGAATCCCCGACCGGCGTCAGCTCTGGCAGTGTCAAATCGCGCGACGTAAATGACCGCGGCAAGGCCGGCCAGCAGACCAGATGTCGTATACAGTCGAAACCGAATCCGATCCACGGGAACTCCGGAGAAGCGTGATGCTCGTTCGTTCTGTCCGATCGCGTACAGATAGCGCCCGGCCGGAGTCATCCCGAGATACACCGTGGACAGCAGCGCCAGCGCGGCAAACGCCAGACCCGGAAAAGGAACTCCATGCCAGTTTCCGCGGGCCAGACGCGAAAAGTCCTCGCCGAATCGCGAATAGGATGCCCCCTGACTGACGCCCTCAGCTATGCCCCGATATGCTGCCGCCGTCGCCAGTGTCACGATCAGCGGATGCAGCTGAAGTCGTGACACCAGGACTCCGTTCCACGCGCCACACAGTCCGCCACAGACCAC
>SYLK01000939.1 GCA_005809115.1 Planctomyces sp.
AACAACCGAAACCGATCACCCGCTCCGCACGCAAAAAATCGCCTGCGACGAGTCCGGAGGGCTTACATCCCGACATTCCGGCACCCCGACTGCGGGCCTCGAAACTGCTGAAATCGCAGGCGACGAACGTGCTGTTCCCAGCAGCATCCGGAGATGGTCAAGCGGCCGGATCGCGAAGTCGTGGAATCGCAATAAAACGCCCATGCTGGGCATACCGTGCAGCCGGAGGGGCCGCTCAGTTCCCGGAATCGGACTCAACTCTCGGAAAAAAGAACCTCTGACAAAACCTGCGTGAGCGACGACGTGTGCTGAACAGAGTACTGGCTGTTCGCAGCCATGGGAAAGCCAGGCATGCAACTGTCACGAACCTCGCGGACGATGCTGACGGTGTCGCTGGCAGTTGCGATTGGGATCGGCTGCTGGTTCTGGTTCCGATCCCCCTCACTGGAATCGCGCCTTGAACAGCGTCGGCGGAGCGGGCTGCCCGTCACTTCGACCGAGTTGAACGGGTATTATCGAACTCCGAGCGGAGTTCCGGATACGACCGAAATCTGGCTGCGCGAAATCCGGACGTTGCGCGAAAAACCATTCTGGTCGAGGATTCCTGGGTTTCGCAATCGGCTGACGGGAACGATTGACACTCCGAAACCCGAAGAACAATGGCCGCATCTGGATGCGTGTCGCGGTCTCGTGGCGGACCTGGGGCAGGAGCTTGATGCCATCGGGCAGGCCGCACAAGCCCGCGGCCGGATCAGGGTTCCGGTGGACTTCTCGAACGGAATCAGCTTTCCGGTTCCGATACTTGACGAACTGTACCAGACGGGAGACTTTGTGCTGCTGGATGCGGTTGCCGCGGCACACGACAACGACGGCGATCGATTGTTCCGGGACCTGCAGGCACTTCTGGCACTGAGCGACATTCAGCGTGAAGTCCCCTTTAGTTTTTTCCTGTACCTTGGCCGCATCCGTGCTCACAGGCGAGCATGCGAAGCCATCTGCCGTCTTGTGCCGCGTGTCACACTGAGCGAATCATCGCTGGAGTATCTGCAGTCAGCCGTCGCTGCGGCGGATTTTCGCGAAGAGTGGCAGCACGCGTTGAACGGTGACTGTGCAATAATCCTGTCGAAAGTCGATGCGATTTTTATTGGGCGGCTGTTTTCGCGTCCGAGCAAGCTGACGGTCCTCGACTTTTTCGATCAGACCCGTGATGCGCTCTCAGATCCTTTTCCCACGGCACTGGAAACCCAGGCGGCCGTGGAAGCACGCTATCGGACCCGAGGAAGAAGTGACGTCCTTTGGCGCCCCGGGCAAATGAGAGCACTTGGTCTGCTGAGTGACCATCTGGGACTGGTCCCGCTGGTGGCTCGGGAAGAGGCGCGGATGAATGCCTCGGTCGTGGCTCTTGCCGCCCTCAGATATCGACACCGCAATGGCCACTTTCCGGCCGACATGGCGGAACTTGATGATTTCCTTCCGGACGATGCCGTCGCAACAGAACAGCGAACGGACCAATGGTCCGATCCGTTCAACGGTGAGCCGCTGCGATACCGTGCGGATCCGCATCGTGTCCTGATCTATAGTGTGTCAGACAACACGATTGATGACGGAGGTGACTTCGGCCAGCCGGACCAGCCAGGCATCGAGCCTGACATCGGTGTACAGCTGCCGACTGGACTCGACGGACCCGCTTCCGAACGGGCCGAATCGATGTCGGAGTGAAGGCCGGCATCGCGACGATACCCGGTGCCCACCGCATGAAAACCGGCGCTCGCGGAATTCCCGGACTCCGGGCTGTGAACTCATGCATGCGTTGATGGGAGCCCTGCTTCAGCCGATCCGGTGGGCTTGCCACAGCGTGGCCAGCCGATTCAGCCACAGCCTGGGACGACTTTCCGGTCGCTCCTGAACCGGAACCAGCCAGAACGAAAAAATCCCGACGTTCTGTTGACACCCCGAAGATTACTGTTACAGTACTGTAAACACTTTCGGGAGGGAAGACATGTTTTTGCATGTTGAACGAGGCTCTTCGGTGCCGATTTCGCGGCAGATTGCTGAGCAGCTGCGGTCCCAGTGTCTGACGGGAATGCTGAAGCCCGGTGAGAAGCTGCCTTCGGTCAGAGAACTGGCGCAACAACTGGCGGTCAACGTCAATACCGTCTTTCGCATCTACGAGCGGCTGGCGGCGGAAGGGCTGATTGAACTGCGGCACGGTGACGGCACCTATGTCTGCCCTCGCAGAACTCAGGCGAATTCGCAACTGGCGGCACAGCGCGACAGGTTCCAGCGAGAATTCGATGCGCTCGTTCAGCAGGGCATGATGCTCGGCTATTCCGCGGCCGAATTGCGGGCGCGGCTGACGGCGGCCGAAGCAGAGGCGGAGGCGGCCGCCTGCAAATCGCGACAGTGAACGAACTCTCAACAGTCACAACAACGTCATTTTTCCGTTCCAGAGTCCAGAGTTTCCGGCGGTACGAGCAAAAGGGGCGTCTCATGAGTGACTTCGCTGTTTCGATTCAGCATCTCCGAAAAGCGTTCGGTTCGCATCGAGTCCTGGAAGATGTGACGCTGGAAGTGCCGACGGGACAAACGTTTGCCCTGTTGGGTCGAAACGGTACGGGCAAAACCACGATGATTCGCACGCTGCTGGGCCAGTTGCCTGCGGACGCCGGGGAGATCAGCGTCGCCGGCTGCAATCCCGCCACAGAAGCTCTGGAACTGCGGCGCCGCGTCGGGTATCTGGCAGAGGATCAGTCCATGTATGGATGGATGACCGCCACGGAATTGTGTCAGTTTCTGCGGCCGTTCTATCCCTGCTGGGACACTGCGCTGGCCGACCGCTATCTGGCACGGTTTGAGATTCCCCGGCACCGTCGCATCGAACAACTCTCGAAAGGACAGGCAGTCAAGCTCGGACTGGCCGTCGCGCTGGCACACTCGCCCCGGGTGGCCATTCTGGACGACCCGGCGCTTGGTCTTGATCCGGTGTCGCGAAAGGAGTTCAACCGGGACCTTGTCGAGCATTTGCAGGCGGACGGCCGCACTGTGATCTACAGCTCCCACCTGCTGGCGGAGGTTGAGGCGGTGGCTGATCAGGTCGCCATTCTGGACCGCGGAAGAATCATTCGGCAGGGGCCGACAGAAGCGATTCGGGAAGAGGTCCGGCGGATGATTGTTCCGCTGGACCTGGTGCGGCGCCGCCCGGCGCCGGTTGGCCTGCTCGACGCGCGTCGGATCGGAGAACAATTCGAAATTGTCATTGATGGTGCAGCGTGTTTTCTGAACGAACTGACCGCGCAGGGACATGCGGTCCGGGCGACCGGCATGACGCTGGACGATATTTTTGAAGCGTTCGTCATCGGGCGGCCGGACGGATGGAGCGAAGCCGCCGGCTCCGCGAAATAGTCACTGTCTGTCCGCCGTGCCAGTCGACTTTACGATTCTGGTTGACCCTCATTTCAGCGAGCGTGCCATGTCACCGGATTTTCTGTCCCCGGAGTTTCGCAGCCTGCTCAGGAAGGAATGGTCCGAGCGTCGACGTTTGTTTCTTGTCGGCGTCGGACTGATGCTGCTTTATCTGGGTTACTGCATCGCTTATGAACTGGAATACCGCACGCGGGCGCTCGTTGCCTCGTACTATACCACCTGCCTGACGTTCG
>SYLK01000940.1 GCA_005809115.1 Planctomyces sp.
CCGGAGGGGACCGTCCGGTGCATCAAGCGAAAAATGGGACAAGACGTCAGGGTGACGGTCGGAGATCGCGTCTTTACGCCGCAGGAGATCTCCGCGATTATTCTCCGGACCCTGCGGGAACGCGCGGAACACGAACTGGGACGCCCGGTCAGCAAGGCGGTCATTACGGTGCCCGCTTACTTCCGGGATAACCAGCGCGAAGCCACGCGACAGGCGGGAGAACTGGCGGGACTGGAAGTCGTCCGCATTATTAATGAGCCCACGGCAGCCACCCTGACCTATCAACCGCACTCCGAAAGGAACGAGCGCCTTCTTGTGTATGACCTTGGCGGTGGAACTTTCGACGTTTCGATCGTGCAGATTGAAAAGGGCGTGATCGAAGTTCTGGCCAGCCACGGTGACACGCAGCTGGGGGGAGATGACTTTGACCAGCTGCTGCTGGATCACGTCTGCCAGTTGTTTCAGGAACAGCATGGTGTCGACCTCAGGGGCATTCCTGTGGCGAAGTCCCGTATGCTGCAGGCCGTGGAACTGGCCAAACAGCGGCTGTCGTTCGATGGCGTCGTGACGATCCGGGAAGAATTCATCGCAGAGAAGGACGGCAGACCTCTCAGCCTGGAGTGCGAGATTCATCGTCACGAATATGAATCGCTGATTACACCGCTGCTGCGAAAGACCATCGCCTGTGTGGATCGGGCACTCACTGACGCAAAATTGACCGCGTCGCAGCTGGATCGCGTGATTCTGGTAGGCGGCAGCAGTCGTACGCCGCTGGTGCACCAGATGCTCAACGAACAACTCAATCACGACCCGCATTTCGAAATCGATCCCGACCTCTGCGTCGCCATGGGTGCCGCCATTCAGGGCGCCCTGATCGGTGGAGTGGACGTTGGGGCAGTACTCGTTGACATTACTCCGCACACTCTCGGAATCCAGTGCGTGGGCGAACTTCGAGGCCGCCTGACCAACCGCCTGTTCTCCCCGATCATTCGCCGCAATACATCGCTGCCCGCCACCAGATCTGAGGTCTATTACACCTGTCACGAGGGTACCGATGCCGCCCGAATCTCCGTTCTTCAGGGCGAACATGAAGATGCAACCTTCAATCATCCGGTGGGCGAATTCCTGCTCGAGGGACTGGACGAATCCGTCCGGGGTGGCAATGAAATCCTGGTCCGGTTTGACCTCAACCTCGACGGCATTCTGAAAGTGACTGCCATCGAACGGCGAACAGGACTGGAAAAGCAACTGGTCCTGGATAACGCCCTGTCACGGTTCGCCGGCGCAGAAAAACAATCGGCCTCTGCCGGCCTGGATGAAGTCTTCGGCGAAAGCCCGGCCGAAAAATGGACGCTCGTTGAACCCGCCGACGCACTCCAGAGTGAACTGTCGCGGGAGGCTGACGACATCGTCACCAATGCTCGAAGACTGATCGCACGGGCCGGAGCAGAAGACGCCGAAGAAATCCGCGGGCTGATCAATGCCATTCATGCGGCCAGGACCGCTGGTGACACCGACAGTGTCCGCAGCCATATCAGCCAGCTCAGCGATCTGCTGTTTTACGTGGAGGATGTGTGACCGGCCAGAGTGCGGAAACAGCAATCCAGCGATGTCCGACCTGTGGTGCACAGCAGGCCGCGACCGCTCTGGAGTGCCGTCGCTGTCACAGCGATCTGAGTCTCCTGGTGGCCGTCCGGGAACAACTGCAGGTGCTGCACCACCTCTGTCTGCGACAACTGGCCACGGATCGTCCGGAACAGGCTCTCGAATTCGCCCGCCTGCGGCATGGAATGTGTCCCGACGAGACGTCACGGCGCCTGCTCGCTGTGACCCTCCTGCGTCTGGGACGTTTCGCGGAAGCGGCCGCCCTCACGGCAGACGACTGAACCTGCCGGTCCGCGTGCCCGTGCCAGCTGACGGACTGCCCGGCAGACTGTCACTCCGCCGATACACGACAGGAGATACAGGACCGGCATCAGCGGAGTTCGCATCCGCGCGTCGGTCCAGTAGAAGCTGTGCACGACCATGAAGCCGACGATGGCCAGCCACAGCTCCGCCAGGCAGATCCGATCCGGCCCTGTCACCGCACGGAACACCGCGGCTGCAACGCCGACCCAGATCAGCAGATACCAGGTCCCGATACACGTCACAAGCGTGTCCGGTACTCCCGTCTCCGCGGCCGGAGTCAAAGCCCAGAAGCTGCTGATCCTTCCCACGCTGGCCCGCAGAAAGCTCCCCAGATCTCCCGTGATTGCTGCCCGGGTCTGCCGGTACATCCAGGCATCGGTCGCGACTTCGTCCCCGGCGGGAATTCCTGCGTCTGCGGCTGCCTGCTGCATCTGCTCCTGCCAGTTCGCCAGTGCCACTCCATCCCACACACGAGATCCGCCGCGGTTCACCACGTCCCGGTAGTATTCGGGGTTATTTCCCAGGGCCAGTGTATACCCGCCGTGTGTTGTGGCCGGGATCAGATGATGAAACTGAAGAGCATTGCGGACGATCCACGGACTGATCGTCAGCAGTAACGTGAGACCGGGAATCGCTGTCAGTGTCAGAAACATACCGACACGATGACGCAGGGAAAACCGCGACAGGCATGTTGCACCCGGCAGAAGCAATCGCAGTCGCTGCAGCACCAGCCAGCCGATCAGCAGCGCTGCCACGACCAGAGCCACGGGACGAACGAGGGCCGCCAGACCAAGCAGCAGCCCGGCCGCAGCTCCGTCCCGCCAGACATGGGCGTGAGTGCCGCGGGGACTCGGCAGAGGCCGACCTGTGATCAGACCGACTGCCGAAATGATGCCGGAGACATCCGCGGCGTTGACCGTCCGTCGGCAACCATCGGCCGTCTCGCCGGGCGAGGATTCCGGGGGGCAGCCGAGCCGAAGCTGAGTCGCTCCGAACTGGCGGTACCTGACGAACAACAGCAGCGCTGCGGTGAGCAGCAGAGCACTCAGGACCTCTGTCATCGGCAGAGCGGTATAACGCAGCAGCAGAGGGTCAGCGGCCGTCATGGCCGCGGCGGTCAAGGCTGCCGGAGAACTGAGGCCCAGCTGCTCGGCCAGCTGCCTGGTGAGCAGAATCGTCAGAATGCCTGCGGCGAAATTGATCATGGCCACGGACCGCTCCGGGAATTCCGAACTTCCGGGGGTCAGGGCGATCAGCAGGGGCAGGCCCGGTGGTCGAAATGCCGTGGGTTTCCCCGTGGCCGGGCTGGCAAAGCCATGCCCTTCGTGCAGCGCCTCGGCATGTGCCAGATACGCATCCGGGTCGGTCGACAGATCTCCTGCTCTGAGCGCCAGCACACTCAGTCGCGCCAGTGCCCCTGCGATCAGAATCACCAGGAAAAACAGCGATTGACGGTCCATGGCACTGCCACTGCCTTCCGGCTCTGCCGATCAGTTTCCGGGCCCCACGGACGGTGAACTGCGAATGATGTCGTCGTCAAAGTAGTTCGTCTCCATTCCGGCATCAATGACGATGCCCTGCGCGTTGATGCCGGACGAACGCGGGCTCAGCAGGAAGGCGATGGTGGCCGCAACTTCCTCTGTCCGCACGGCCTGTTTCCGCAGAGTCGCTTTTTCGGCAAACAGATAACTGTCCACGTAGCCCGGAATTCCGGCTGAGGCGGATGTCTTCAGCAGTCCCGGGCACACGGCGTTGAACCGCACGGAGGAAAACTTCGAGAACGACTTTGCCAGAAAGCAGACCGAAGAATTCAGGGCCGCCTTCACCGGAGCCATATAGCCGTAGTTCTCGGCGGCCATTCTGGTTGTCGAGATGGATACTGTGACCACGCTGCCCACCTGCGGGTCCAGCAGATCCCGAAAGGCCGAGGACACTGCGATCAGCGAGAAACAGGAAACATCCACGGCCTGCAGAAAGGCGGATCTGGGTGTCTGATGAAATGGCAGCCAGCCGGCCGAGTAATCTGCAAACGCGATCGAGTGCACGATACCGTGCAGCGAATCGACCGACGCAGAGACCTGATCCCGCAGCGTGCCAATCTGGTCCTGATGTTCCACGTCGCACACAAATACGGCAGTGGATGGCGCCAGTTTTCGGACAGTCTCGGCTCGCGCTGCCGACCGCACCGAAAACAGCACATTCGCGCCGGCATCCAGCAGCAGCCGGGCCGTGTGCCACGCCACACTTTTTCGGTTGGCTACACCAAAGATCAGAATGTTCCGGCCGGCCAGCTGCAGAAAATCCATGTGTCTCAGATTCCGTCAGATGGTCCCGCGTGCAGCGTTCAGAATCTCGTGGATCACCTCACCATGGACATCCGTAAGCCGCATGTCCCTCCCGCTGTACCGAAACGTCAGCCGCTCGTGATCCATGCCCAGCAGGTGGAGAATCGTGGCATGCAGGTCGTGGATTTCCACGCGGTTTTCCACCGCCCTGTACCCGAATTCGTCGGTCGCACCGTACAGACAGCCACCGCGCACACCCCCACCCGCCAGCCAGGTCGTGAATCCCTGCGGATTGTGATCTCGACCATCCCGGCCCTGCGCAAACGGAGTCCGGCCGAATTCCCCCGTCCACACGACCAGGGTGCGCTGCAGCAGACCTCGCTGCCGGAGATCCCGCAGAAGTGCGGCTGTCGGCTGATCCACCGATCTCGCGTTCTTCGTATGTCCGTCCACCAGATTCGAGTGCTGATCCCAGCGGTCTCCATTCCCGGCAGGACACGTGACTTCAATGAATCGCACGCCACGTTCCACCAGCCGGCGCGCCATCAGGCACTGCCGCCCAAACGTCGCCGTATTCGGAAAATCATCAAACATGCCGTACATTTCCTGCGTCTGACGCGTCTCTTCGCTCAGATCGGTCAGCTCTGGCACCGCCAGCTGCATTCGGGCTGCCAGCTCGTAGTTGGCGATGGCCGACGCAATCTGGTCGTCATCGCCGTATCTCTCCAGCACCTGCAGATCGAGCTGACGAATGACCTCGAGTTTCCGGGCCTGCTGCCGGGCACTTGATTCACGCCGCCGGATATCCGCCAGCGGGGGATCGGAATTTGCCAGTACGGAACCATGATAACTCGCCGGCAAAAATCCACTGCCGAAATTGTCGAGCCCCCCCGGAGGGATCAGTCCGCCGTTCAGAATCACAAAGTGCGGCAGATCCTGACATTCGCTGCCCAGTCCGTATCCGATCCAGGCCCCCATCGACGGACGTCCCTGCTGACCGTGACCGGTGTGCAGGAAATAGTTGGCGTTCGTATGCTCCGGGAATGCCGAGACCATCGATCGAATGACAGTCAGATCGTCCACACAGGTCCCGATACGCGGGAACAGATCGCTCACCTGAATGCCGCTCTCGCCGCAGGCCTGAAATTTCCAGGGACTGGCCAGCGTCTGACCGATATTGTTGAACTGCGTTGGTTCCATTGGCAGCGGAAATGGCCGGCCGTTCCAGCGTTCCAGTTCCGGTTTCGGATCGAAGGAATCGACTTGTGAGACGCCGCCGTCCATGTACAGGAAAATGACACTGGTGGCCGTGGGTTCAAAGTGGGTAGGCTGCGGGCTGAGGCTGCTGCCGCGCCGCAGCTGCGGCGCAGCTCCGGCCGCTGCCAGGTGTCCTGTCGCTGCCGCCAGATGAGCGAACGCGACCAGCCCGACTCCGCCGCCAGACTGTGACAGAAACTGCCGCCGGCTGCGGGGAATCCTGCGAAACCGACCACAATGACCTTGCCTGGAAGTTCGCGTCATGGCGATTTACGGTCCTGCTCGCCTCAGGGAGCTGACGACGGCTCAGGAGCCCCACCGGCTTCCGATTCCCGGCCAAGGATAATTCGCAGGGCACCTCCACCTGCCCCACGTGACGGGTTGAGAATGAAATTCGCGTCCAGCGCCTTCGCGACACGATCCTTCGCCTGAGCCAGATGGGCCACCGTGTACGGATCATGATGATCCGCAGATGTCGCCTGGGCAGTTTCAATCCGCTTCAGGGTCTGCCGCAGCTGATCACTGGCCAGCATCGAAATCGCTCGCGATGCGGAATCCGAACCGGAACCGGGCAGAGTCAGATCGATCAGACGTTCCAGATGCTCACGCTGCAGGTTGCGCCGCAGACTGGAAATCAGCGGACGTCGGGCCGAAAATTCACCTTCCGCCTTTGCGTCCAGCTCACTCCAGATCGACCCGGATATTGTCGACAACAGTTCCGGCAGCGTCAGACTGTCCTGCTCGGCCGGTACCCGGAACTCATTGTCATAGACTCGCTTCAGCGTGGTCGGATTCATCAGACTCGTCAGTGCGGATGCCTGTATTCCCATGATGCGATCATGGACCGGCCACGTGGTTTCCTGAAAGATCGAGGACGAGCGATCGAACCACTTGTCCAGCCCCATGGCCGTCACGAGTTCGGGACTCAGGCCATACGCCGTATCGGAAAACGCGTTCACCGTGACGAACGCCAGTGCTTTCCGCTGACGGTCTGCTGACACCACTTCGACTGGCCGGCGACCATTCGGGTCACCCTTCTTGTCGCGATGAACATGCGCCCCTCCCACCCAGTTGGCCATCATCGAAATCGCACGCACCTGCAGCGAAAGAGTCAGCTCGTATCCGTATCGCACTCGGTCCCAGCTGTCTCCGTCCCGGATAAAGCCGGTCAGTAGTC
>SYLK01000941.1 GCA_005809115.1 Planctomyces sp.
CGCGCGACACCGGAAGACCGAGCTGGATGACCTGCATCCGAAATTCCGCCTGGAAGTGGCGGAGCGGTACCGCCAGCAGGAGCGGCGAAAGTCGAACACGGCGGATGCTCCGGAGGTGCAGCACTTCGGAGAATCCGAAGGTCGTCGCTGAGGGCCGGCGACACAATTCTCTGACCCGAAGATCTGTTCAGTCGGTTGTGTCACGGGGCTTCAGGACCGGCCGCTGAATGGGCTGCACAGAGTGGAGTGGAACTGCGGTGGAGGAACTTCGTCGACGGCTGGTCGAAGACCTGACCGACCTGGTGGACGGCGAATTGCGCGTCGACCCGGCGGTGATCAGTCTGTATTCCACCGACGCCAGTCTGTATGAGGTCGAGCCGATTGCCGTGCTGTTTCCCCGCAGTGCGAACGACGTGGCGGCGGCAGCGGCCTGGTCGGCGGAGCAGCGTGTGCCGCTGATTCCCCGGGGAGCGGGTACCGGGCTCGCCGGCGGAGCGATTGGTCGCGGTCTGGTGATGGATTTTTCGCGGCACATGCATCAACTGGTGCGGATGGACAGTGAGACGGTGCGGGTTCAGCCGGGAATCACTCGCGACCAGCTGAACCGTGCGCTGCGGAAGCACGGTCGATATTTTGCCCCGGATCCGTCAAATTCCTCGCTCACAACGATTGGCGGCATGCTGGGCGTGGACTCGGCGGGATCACACGCGGTCCGGGTGGGATCGGCCCGCGACCATGTCAGAAGTCTCGAATGCGTGCTCTCCGGGGGTCAGCGGATCGAACTCGGACGAGAACCTGTCGAGCGCTCGTGGCTCATCGGGGAACCTGCTGCCAGCATTGTGGATTACGCCGACGAAGGAGCACCCGCAGGCCGCTTTCTGCCGCCGGTGCGAAACGAGTCTCTGCGTCTGTCGTCGTTGACGCCAGCCACCCGCAGGGCCGATCTGATCGAAAGACTGGATGCGATCCTGCGGGAGCAGGAAGACACGATTGCCCGCTGCCAGCCTCCGCTGCTGAGGAACTGTGCCGGATACATGCTGCGGGGGGTCCGTCTCCGCGATCACCTTGATCTTCCGCGGCTCCTGGTCGGTTCTGAAGGAACGCTGGCGGTGTTTACCGAAGCGACTCTGTACACGACACCACTGCCGGAGCACCGTGCGGCGGCGCTGCTGATGTTTGCGTCGCTTGATCAGGCCGTGCATGCCGTGCAACTGCTGCTGCCGCTGGAGCCCAGCGCCTGTGATCTGCTTGACCGCCGACTGCTGAGTCTGGGCCGCGGTGCCGACATTCGGTTTCGGGATCTGATACTACAGGAGGCTGAAGGCGGTCTGATCATCGAGTTCCCCGGCACGAGCGCCCGCGAAGTCCGCCAGCGGCTGGCGGACTCGCGTCGCCTGCTGGATTCGCACGGTGTGGATTATCGGATGACCCTCGAGGCAGACTCACTGGAGGAAGTGGAGCTGATCTGGTCGCTGCCGTCGCAGGTTGTATCGCTGCTGGCCAGCCTGCGGGGCAGTTCCCGGCCGCTGCCGTTTGTGGAGGACGTTGCGGTGCCTCCCGAACATCTCACGGAATTCCTGCTCCAGGCGCGGCGAACATTTCAGAAGCACGAAGTCACGGCAACTCTGTATTCGCACGCTGCATCGGGACAGCTGCATTTTCGTCCGATTCTCCCTGTTCCGCAGCCTGGCGAAGGTGCGCGTCTCGAAGCGATCGCCCGTGACCTTTACCGCAATGTGGCTGACGTGGGCGGTACCATCAGTGGTGAGCACGGTGACGGCTATTCCCGCACCGCATTCCTGCGATCGCAGTACGGACCGCTGTACCGCACGTTTCAGATGATCAAGGACGTGTTTGATCCCGAACGACTGATGAACCCCGACAAGATCATCAGCAACGACCCCCATCTGACCGTGCGTCACCTGCGACGGTCGCGGCCCGCGGCGGAATTCGAACCGGCGGCAGCGTCACCGGTTCCTCTGCCCCTGGTCCAGCTGAACTGGACGCCACAGGAGGCAATTGACACCGCCATGCGCTGCAATGGCTGCGGGACCTGCCGGATTCCGTCCGGGACCGTGCGGATGTGCCCGTTTGTCATGACTGACGCTGAGGAAGAGCTGACGCCCCGGGCCAAAGCCAATGCGGTTCGCCGCAGCCTGACGGTGGCTTCCGCGGCCGACCTGCTGGCAGACGAATCACTCCGCAGCGTACTCGACAGCTGCTTCAACTGCCGGCAATGCCAGCTCGACTGCCCTTCCGAAGTGGACATTCCCCACCTCATTCTGGAAGCGCGGGCGCAGCACGTGGCGGCCAATGGCCTCACTCCCGCCATGCGTCTCGCGGCCCGCATCACACGCTATGCGAGACTGGCTGCCGGGTTCCCGCTGCTGACCAATCGACTGCTGCGCAGCCGTCTGTTTCGTCGTTTTCTGCAGCGCACGCTGCGAATTGCCGCCGAACGCCGGCTGCCCCGATTTGCCAGAACTCCCTTTCTGGAGTCTGCGCGGGTTTCCTGCCCGGAGAATTCCGGTGCCCCCGGACACAATCGGCCGACCGTTGTGTATTTCGTGGACTATTTCGCCAGTCAGCATGACCCGGAACTGGCTGAGGCGTTCGTGCGCCTGGTCGAATACAACGGATTCCGCGTCTTCATTCCCCCCGGACAGACCGTTTCCGGTATGGCTATGGTGTCGGCTGGTGATGTGCAGTCTGCGCGTGCCGCTGCAGAGCAGAATGTTCGGGAACTGGCCGAACCCGCGCGGGAGGGATATCCGATCGTGTGCACCGAGCCGTCGGCGGTGCTGTGTCTGACGCAGGAGTACCCGCTGCTGCTGAAGCACGCGGACGTCGAAGTGATCGCCCGCCAGACCACCGATGCCGGCTCGTTTCTGCTGAACCTGCACCAGCAGGGACAACTGCGAACGGACTTCACTCCCCTGCCGATTACGGTCGCTTATCACACCCCCTGTCATGTCCGCGCGCTGCGGCGTGGTCAGCCGCTGCTGCAGTTGCTGGGCCTGATTCCGCAGCTGAAAGTGCGGGAAATCGAGCGGGGGTGCACCGGGATGGCCGGGACCTTTGGCCTTTCTGCGGAACATTTCTCACTGTCGCTGCAGATCGGAGCCCGCCTGATTTCCGAAATGCAGTCCATCGACGTCGTCGCCGGCACCACCGACTGCAGCGGCTGCCGAATGCAGATGGAACAGGCTGCCGTTGTGCCGACGATTCACCCCGTGAAGCTGCTGGCGCTCGCCTGCGGGATCATGCCGGAGATTGCCGAAAGACTGAAACGGCGTCCCTCCGGGCTGATGATGTCCTGATACAGGCTCCTCGTGTCGATCCCGGCCGCCCGCGCCCGCGGAAAGCAGACGCGGTGCTGATACTTCCTGACTGATCCGGGCCTGATTTGGGGTTCCGCCGGAACCAGTCGCAATCCGTCGGAATCCGTCGGAAACGAGGAACCGTTCAGTGTGGCGTCGGGCGATCGTGGAATTTACCATATCGCGATGCTCCATCTGCGATCGAGTACATCGGAGCGATGGCTCCGCCAGGTTCAGCAGCACCTGAACGACGTGCTGGTTGACCATGCGCACTGCGAACAGAAGGCCGCATCCACGGCGATGGACCTGATGTTTGACTATGTGGAACACGACGACCTGTGCGACCAGATGTCAGAGATCGTGCGGGAGGAGCTGGAACACTTTCAGC
>SYLK01000942.1 GCA_005809115.1 Planctomyces sp.
GGCCAGGTCCATCAGTTCCGGGGCACTGGACTGCAGCCGCCAGGCCAGTTCATAGCTCTGAATTCTCGCTGCGGTCTCGGGATCGCTGAACGTCTGCAGCGCCATCTGATTCAGGCGTTGCAGACTGTCCAGGGACAGCCTCTGCGTTTCATCGTCCACGCCCGGCGGATTGGACAGATACAGCACCGGATCGCCCGCACTGCGGAACGGGATCCCGCCATAGATTGTGGGCAGAAATCCGCAGCCGTAGTTGCTGGCACCTCCACTGGTCCCCCGCGCGCTGGTCAGTACCACAAATCCCGGCAGGTCTTCACTTTCACTGCCCAGTCCGTACAGTGCCCAGGATCCGAAACTGGGGCGACCAAACTGCTGCGAACCGGTATTCAGCAGAATCTGGGCGGGCGCATGATTCACGGCATCCGTGTGCATGGTGCGCACGAGACAGACATCATCCGCAATGGCCGCCAGATGCGGCAGCACTTCGCTCAGTTCCATCCCGCATCCGCCATGCCGTTCAAACTTGAATTTCGGCCCCAGCAGGGCGGAATTCGGGTTGATGAAGGCCGCGCGGTAGCCCTTCAGTAATTCGGCAGGAGGCAACTGGCCGTCTCGTCGGGTCAGCTCGGGCTTGTAATCATACAGATCGAGATGGCTGGGCGCCCCCGCGTTGCACATGTAGATCACCCGCTTCGCCCGCGGCGCAAAATGCGGCTGGCGGACTGCCAGGGGCCGGGCGGCTGAACTGCGTTCGCCGGAGCTGCCGTTGCCCGCTGCCGCCTCGCGCGCCATCAGGTCTGCGGCAGCAATTCCGGCCAGTCCCACACCACAGTCCAGAAAAAACCAGCGCCGCGACGCAGCACCCGCCACGGCCTGCCGCACGGTCGGATCCGCAGGATTGATCACGTGAGTCATAAATTCGTTCAGTTCTTCGAAATAGTTTCATCAAGATTCAGCATCACACGCGCCACCAGAGTCCACGCCGCCGCGTCCTGTGGAGTCGTCCCCGGAGGCAGCTCCGGGAGCTTCTTTGGATCGCCCGTGGCGATCTCACGGATACTGAGCCAGCCTTCGGCAAGCCGCCGGCGGCGAGATTCCAGCAGCGCCAGAATCTCACCCCGTTCCTCCGGCCGTGGCAGCCGCGATGTACACAGCTGGAAGGCGAAATCAGCCCGCGTTGTATCGTCCGCTCCTCCCTCCCGCAGAATCCGCACGGCCATCGCCTGAGCCGACTCCACAAAGATCGTCTCATTCAGTCCCGTCAGTGCGGCCAGCGGCGTATTGGAACGCACCCGCCGAGAACAGGCGAAGTCCGCATTCGGTGAGTCGAAACTGGACATCACGGGATCCGGCATGGATCTCTTCCGGAAAAGGTACACAGCGCGACGATACCGCTCCGGCCCCTCAGCCGCCTTCCAGTAGTCCGGATAGACGAAATTGAAGTCGAGTACATTCTGAGGAACCGGCGGAATCACGCCCGGACCACCCACACGGTGAGCCATCAGCCCGGAAACACTGAGTGCAATGTCACGCACAACTTCCGCTTCAGCGCGAAACCGCGGTCCTCGTGCCAGCCAGACGTTGCGGGGATCACGCTCCAGCAGCTCCGGCGTGACATGGGAACTCTGCTGATACGTGGCACTGGTGAGAATTCTGCGAATCAGATGCTTCTGACTCCATCCGTGTTCCATGAAATCCACAGCCAGCCAGTCCAGCAGGTCACCGTACTCGGGCAATGCCACGCGCGTGCCGAAGTCTTCCGATGTTTCCACGATTCCCCTGCCGAATACCGCCTGCCACACGCGATTGACCGCCACACGCGCCGTCAGCGGTGACCTCTCATCTCCCAGCCATCTCGCAAATGTCAGGCGATCTCGCCGACCATCGTCTCCCAGCGGATGCAGAAACGCCGGAGTATGAGGGGCAATCTCCTGTCGAGGCTGATCCCAGTTGCCACGATCCAGCAGATGCGTCCGCCGGGTTTTGTCTCCCTGCCGCACCGCCAGACGCATCACGGACGTCAGCGCGGCCGGATAACGCGTCCAGTGCGATTCGATGTCGTCCGCCTGTGCGCTAAATTCCGGAAGCCCGCGGTACCACGCAGTAAACACCGCTCGCTGCTGCTCCGTGGTGCGATCGGCCGACGCCGTCTCCATCGCCAGCACCGCCGCGTGGTCCAGCGGATGCGCCGCAGGGTTCGCGGCCGTGGTCAGGCTGAAGCGACAACATCCCAGCATGTCGCCCAGTTTCAGCACCAGCTTCAGTCGCGTACCGGCCGCCAGATGCAGCGGCTGATCAAACTGAACGATGGCCGCCGAAGCCTGATTGCGGCGTCCCTCACCGCGATCGGAACGCCAGCCGGTGTCCTCCGAGCCGTCAATCAGGAAACTGACCGGGCCACTGGTCTTCTTGCCGTCCGTCTGTTTGACTTCGGGCGACGAGAAATCGGCTGTGGCACTGACCAGCTTCTGCTTCTCCCATTCCGTCATACCAGGCCGCTGCAGGTGAACTTCCAGTTCAGTAATCTCCCACGCCCCGGTGCTGCTCCGACCCGGTCCGCCAAACGGCAGATCTGCGTGCGTGAGCGCTTCCAGGCGAATCCCGGTGACTCCTTCCATCTGCGGTTCTGCAATCATGAACACGTCCGTGCTGCGATGCCCCAGCATCAGCACGCTGCGGTCGCCTTCAGCAGTGGGATGATTCAGACCACTGACACTTCCCAGCTCCACAGCCTCCAGAGGAGCCCAGGCCAACCGGCGCTGCAGGATTTCGGCTTCCCAGGCGGACAGTTCCTGCTGCCAGTTCGGCCGCGCGGCCCGAATGCTGTCCTCACTCACCTGAATCGCAGCCAGAACCTCCCGGATCTGCTGCTGCTGGTCATCCGTATAGACCCACGACTGAGCTTCGTACGTATTATTCAGGAACGCAAACATCCCATAGTACTCGTCCTGACTGATGGGGTCGAATTTGTGAGAATGGCACTGTGCACACTGCGTGGTCAATCCGAGAATCGCCTTGCCCACGCAGTCCATGCGATCAAACATCTCCACCATGCGAAACTGTTCGGGCACGATGGCCCCCTCCTCGTTCAGCATGCTGTTGCGGAGGAAACCTGTTGCCACGATCTGTTCCTGATTCGCATCAGGCAACAGGTCACCCGCGATCTGTTCCACCAGAAACTGATTGTACGGCATGTCACGATTCAGCGCTCGAATGACCCAGTCGCGCCAGATCCACTGGTCACGTTTCAGATCCTTTTCATAGCCGTTGGTATCCGAGTACCGTGCGGCATCCAGCCAGTGACGCGCCCATTTTTCTCCATATCGCTCACTCTGCAGCAGGCGATCCAGCACCACCCCAAACCCGTCTCGCTGAAATTCTTCCAGCTCGGCCGGTGAAGGCGGCAGGCCCACGACATCCAGATACAGACGGCGACAGAGGGTCGACCAGTCGGCTGCCGAAGTCGGCTGCAGACTCTCGGCCGCCAGCCGGGCATGGACAAACGCGTCAACCGGATGCTCGCCCCCGGTCCCCGGCGGTGTCTGCCTGACTGGCGGACCGAACGCCCAGTGCGAAGAGTAATTGGCGCCCTCGCGAATCCAGCGCTCCAGAATCTCAATCTGCTCCGGACGCAGCGGATTCTTCTGATCCGGTGGAGGCATTACTTCGTCGGGATTCTGCGATCTGACCCGCAGGAGCAGATGACTCTCGTCCGGCTGCCCCGGGACGATCGGCGCCCGACCGGACTCGCCAGCCTTGAGCGCCATTTCGCGCACGTCCAGTCGAAGCCCGGCCTGACGGGTCTCGGCGTCGCCACCGTGGCAATGAATACAGTGCTCAGCCAGAATCGGCTGGACGTCCCGCTGGTAGTCGACGCTGGCCGCAGTGCCGATGTCCGCATCACACAGCAGAAGAATCAGCGCGAATCCGGACGGCAGAAACCGGCACGGAACGAGGAAACAACGGATCAGAGATTGCATGGCGTGTCATTCCGGGAAAATTGCCTATCAGCGCCAGCCCGGAGGATACCATACGGAGTGACCCGTTGCACGAAATCCTGACCATTTTACCACCGATTCGAGATGGATCCGGCGAGCGTGGTCAGCGCAACTCCGAGACCCTGCGAAACTGCGTTTTCCGGATCCGCGGGCCTCCTCAGATACGCTGCCGAGCCTCTGCCTGTCGCCAAACCGGGCTTGGGAAAACCGGGCCAGCAGGCTATGGTCCCTCCCGTGGCACTCATGCGCAGATCGTCGAACTGCGGTCAACCCTGGCGGGGCGACGGCATCCGGGGGGGAATCAGCAGTCATGGAGATTCAGGGAAAGGTCGTTGTGGTGACCGGAGCCGGACGGGGCATCGGGGCAGCAATCTGTCGCCGGATGGCGGCCGACGGGGCTGCTGCCGTCATCGTTTCCGACCGCGACGCGGCTGCGGCCTCGGACGTGGCGCTTCAGATCGGCGGCACTGCGATCGCCTGCGACGTGGCCGTCGAATCGCAGATCCAGAACATGGTTTCAGATACTCTCAACCGGTTTGGCAGCATTGATGTGTTCTGCTCGAATGCCGGCATCACAGCCAAAGGCGGTCTGGACTGCTCGAATGCCGATTTTCAGTCCCTGTGGGATGTGAACGTGATGTCTCGCCTGTACGCCGCACGGGCAGTGGTGCCGCACATGATCCGACAGGGGGGCGGCAGTCTCGTTCATACGGCGTCCGCGGCCGGGCTGCTGACGGAAATCGGGTCAGCCGGATATTCCATCACAAAACATGCAGACATCGCTTTGGCGGAATGGCTGTCCGTGAATTACGGGCGGCAGGGAGTGCGCGTCAGCTGTGTCTGTCCCCTGGGGGTCGCCACCGATATGCTGGATCAGGACGACCCGATCCATCGATATCTGCAGCTGCACGCGATCTCTGCGGAGGATGTGGCCCATGCCGTAGTCGATGGCATCCGCAGCGAACAGTTCCTGATTCTGCCACATCCCGAGGTCGCGGAGTTCTTTGCACTGAAGGCCGCGGATCGGGACCGCTGGCTGCGCGGCATGCAGCGAATGCTGCAGAAACTGACGCGATCTTCCGAACGGAGACCAGGAACATCGACACCGGACCGCGCCGCCGCCTGAAACCCCTGACAAAATCTCCGTGGCCGCGTAGCATCGTGAGTGGTCGAGATGCAGGGAAGAGTGACGAGGCGACACATGTCGCCAAGGAGCGACGACGCCGCAGATCGGCGGCTCACGCAGGTTTTGTCAGGACTTCCTGGAAC
>SYLK01000943.1 GCA_005809115.1 Planctomyces sp.
CGGAGGACCGTCTCGGATGCTTCATTGAGATTGACCCGTCCCGGCCATGATGGCAGCGCCACCGTCGTCGTGAGGTCCGCCAGAGTCCGAAACATCTCCGCCCCGCTGGCGACGTCGTCCGACAGCGGACTGCGGACCCGGATCGTTCCGGACGGTGTCGGCACCAGCACCGTCGTCCCGATGAGTTCACTCAGGGATTCAAAGGAATACGAAGGTGGAGCCGAAATGTTCAGGGGAACGGCGGACGGTTCCACTCCGGCGTCTGATGCCCACGACAGTCCGTGAACTCTGGCGAGGAGGATGTATCGCACACATTCTTCCGGCAGGAACTCAGCCAGTCGCTGCTGCAGCTCTGCCAGATCAGAGCCGTTGAGACTGATCCGCGCCTGACCCCTGTCACTGACGTTCGCTTCACTGCTGTGCAGCGTCAGGTACTCGGTCCATCCCGCGAACGGAATACCGGTCTCCCGGCCGCCGTCGGAACTGCTGTCATCTGCTGAGTCGGGGTTGGTGGTGTCGGGGTTGGTGGTGTCAGGGTTGGTGGTGTCAGGGTTGGCGGTGTGATCCATCGGGATTGGGGCGCTGCCGTTCGCCGAGGACTGGCCGTTGGCGTTCGCAGCGTGTCCCTGCAGGTGAAATCGAGTCACGCCGCGCACGTAGAGCAGTTCGTCAAGCGTCAGGGGAAGCGAGTTTCGAGGACTATACGGCTGTGTCAGCCGCTGATAATGTTCCGCCTCAGCTCCGAATTCGCGTGCGACGTCGTCGGCATCCATCCAGTCGAGAATGGCATCCGCCGTGGACTCGGTCATATGCGGCAGCTGCATCAGCGCGGCGCGTCCGGAGCTTGGTGTGGCTGATTCCCAGCGCAGCACGGCCGCCAGATGCAGCCTGGCGGATTCGTTCCGGAGGCCGAATCTCAGGACACGACCCTGCTCCGCTGTCTCATCGGCGGAAACGATGGCAAATCGCCAGCGCAGATCGTGTTCGCCCGTTGCGGCTGCGGGAGGGTCCGGTTCTGCGGGCGGCCCGGACGTCGGCATTCGGTCGTTCATCGCATCCGTCGGCCGCACCACAAGCCGGCCTCGAAACAACCCGGAATTGTGCTGCAGTCCGCCGAGCCGTCGCTGTTGTGCGCGGGGCAGACTCAGGATCCACTGCAGCATCGCTTCGGCGGATGCCAGCGTCTGTCGGGCCTGCTGCTGGTGACCGTTCAGCCGCGCGGCATCGTACTCGGTGGTCATCGCCGACAGAAATCCAAAACCCGCCAGCGCCAGCATCGTAACCAGCACAAGGACAACGATCAGGACCACGCCGCGTCGTGCGGCTCCATGGCCCTGCCCACTCATGAGAGGAATCGCGCATCGCGAGGTCATGGTGACTCCTCCGCAGTGCCGGAATCTGTGGGCTCCATCGCGCCCAGGTCCGTCTCGTCAGCCTCTCCCTCGCGCAACGACACGTTTGGAGTCGGTAATCCGAGCAGCACCACGAATTCATGACTGCGCGTGCGGAAGTTCTGCCATGGGGCCGCCAATGATGTCGGCCGACTCTCCCCTTCCGCCGCTGCGTCGACTTCGCCGCCCGTGGATTCCGCTGCCGCTGCGATCAGGCCCGTGCCCGTATCCGTGCCTGTCCCCGTGTCATCGCCGGGCGTCAGCTGGTCAAGGCCTGCGACATCGTCCGGCGACGCGAGGCGCAGCCGGATGCGAACTGCTGCCGGCAGACTCTGACGAAGGCGGCTGTCCCATTCTGCATACCATTCCCCGTCAGCGAAATACTGAAATCGGCAACTGACGACTTCCGGGATTCGCTCAAGCCGTGGTCGGTCACTTCGCGGATTGTCATCATCGCCGGCAGCCGAATTCCCCGTCACAGGTGGCAGCAGCAGAGATTCGAGCGTGTCGCGACTCAGATGGGGACTGATCGTCGCCGATCCATCGGATGCGTCTGTCCGCTCCCGCGACATTTCTTCCTGCTGGCTCAGCAGCACCTGCAGCCCGAGCGAATCCGCCTCCAGGCGATACAACCCGGCGGGCATTGCCGCAAGGCCCTCCGTTCCTGCCAGGGGCGAATGGTACTGATAGACGATGGTCCGGAAGCCATCACTCGCCGGGATTCGGGGGTCGCCTGACCTTCGCTGCTCGGATCGTCTCGCTGTCACGCGCAGCACGTTCCGTGTGCCGTTCAGCTCAGGCTGACCTGGTATGACCGCCACGGATCGCCGGATCCCGGACGCTCCACGCGGCAGCGAAACCGACTGCAGATCATCCATCAGCAGCTGAAACAGCGAACGGACCAGCTGCTGCTCGGCGGCCTGTCCCTGGCCAGCGGTCAGGTAGCTGTTGTACATTGACATCATGCCCCAGACCACGGTCATGAGTGCGGCGACCAGCACCGCAGCGATGAGCAGTTCGATCAGCGTGTAAGCCGTCCGCTGCGAGGGCTGGGGTGATCCCGAGCCGCCGCCGCGATGAAGGTGACCACGAATCATGGTCCGTCCGCCGCAGTGAAGTCTGACGGCATCGGGAGCGTCTCGGGGAGTCCCGACGGAAAGTGATCTCCATCTCCCGACAGAACGGGCGGACCTGCGGAGAGAATCCAGCGTGTGAGTTCTGCCCGCACCGGCCGCCTCAGTGTGCGATCACCCTGAAACACGCTGACCGTCAGGCACCACATGCCGGGCGCCTCCGCGAGCGGATCGACGGAAACAGAATAACGCCAGGCGGGGTGCAGCTCATCCCCCTGCGCGTCTGGCCCCGACTCCGGCGGAATTCCATCCGGTGACGGCAGCTCTGCATCGGCATTCGCCAGCGACGCGGCGGTCCCGTCGGAAATCCCGTCGGCCGGAATCTCCGACAACCTGTCGGCTGTTCCCGGGATCAGGGGTTCGCCGGACTTGACTGCCAGCGGACGCAGTTCCAGCAGCATCTCCTGCTGCAACTGCTCACATCGCTGCTGCGCCTCGGCATACAGACGCGCGCGGACCGACTGTTCCCGTCCCATTCCGGCCAGTTTCGAAAGAACAATCGCGCTGCCCATCAGAATGGCAGTCGCGATCATGACTTCGATCAGCGAGAACCCCCGGCGAGTCTCACAGATCCGTTCCACTGGCTCTCCGGTGCGGGCAACCCGGGTGCGGGCGACCTCGGCACGGGCGACCTCGGCACGGGCGACTCCGGCACGGGCGACCCCGGCACGGGCGACCCCGGCACGGGCGACTCGTTGACCCCGTTGAGCACGCTTCTGATGCGATCCAGTGTTCATGGGATTGACTCTGTCGCGTCGAGGCGTGGGACCGGGCCGTCACGACCTTCCTGGCGATACGCCGCCGAATACGAGACAGCCCCAGTGAGACCCCGCACACGCACATTCACGCGGAACCCGCGAGCCCCGGCCAGCTGAAGGGAAAAGTCCTCCGTTCGTCCGTTCGGCAGAAATTCCGGTCCGGAAATCCAGCGGACAGTGCGCGTCGCACCCTGAGATGTCGCGGTCGTTTCCCGCGAAGCAGCTCCGACCTGGCCGACCGTCGCGGGCTCTGCCGCGCGATGTTGTTCCGGAATGCCACCGGATCTGCCACCCTCAGCGGAGCGGATGTCCGTGAACGGCGACGCAGGCAGCAGATGATCCGCAAATGTCACGCCGTCCGGCAGTCGACCGCTCCAGAGCGTATGACCTGCTGCTTGACTGTGGTCCATCCCGGACGAGGACGGAGACGCGGCTGTTTCCGGTTCGGGCAACTGCGGATCATCGGCCATCAGGCCGGAGGGAGTCCGGGCTGCCTCCGCGGAGTCTGCAGCCACGCGGACTGGGAGTGTCGGGGCCGTGGAGCGGACCAGTCGATAACCGGAACCGCCGGATTCACATGCAAAGGACACCACCTGACCTTCCCGCACGGCGATGGCACGGGCTTTGGTGAGTATGGTGCGAACGTCGCTCGCAGCGCTGCGGAGCCGACTTCGATCCAGCGGATTTCGCATGGCCGGAAGGGCAAGTCCCGCAAGTGCTGCCAGGATCGCGAGGACGATCAGCAACTCAGGCAGCGTGTAGGCAGAACGACGACCTGGCGTTCGGACCGCGACTCGGTGTCGCGTCGCGTCGCCAGTGCCGACGTCTTTCGGAATCCACTTTGACTGCGTCGCCTGCGTGAACGGCCTGCCTGAGTGATCTCCTGACATCGGCGCGCTCCCCCCGGACTGAACCATGACACCTGCTGCCCGTCAATTCAGTTGCCGACGACTTCTGCCTGCGATGACGACTCATCACCGGCACCGTCGGCACCATTTCCAGTCCAGCTCACAATGTCATCGGCGGTATTCTCCTGACCATCCGGTCCCCAGGAACAGATGTCCGGCTCGTTCATCCGGTTGTGCGTCGGAGGATATTCGTAGACGTACGGATTTCCCCAGGGATCGCGGGGCAGTGACTCGGCCTTCAGGTAAGGTCCGTCCCATGCCTGGCCACCCGAGGATTCCATGCCGGAATCGGATACCGCCCCCGTGTCTGGCGGAAGGCTCTCTCCGGTGTCGTCTGAAGAGCCGCTGGCAGACTGGTCACCCGGCCTGGAAATCAGTGCGGCCAGCCCTTCCTCGCTGGAGGGAAAACGGTTCATGTCGACGGCATAGCGTTCGAGCGCCGATTTCAGCATCCCGATCTGTGTTCTGACGGCACTGATGTCTGCCTTCTGTTTGCTGCCCAGCAGTCGCGGACCGATCAGCGACACGAGCAGCACGAGAATCGCCATGACGATCAGCAGTTCTGTCAGCGTAAAACCACGACGAACGGCTCGAGCTGTGTACCGGGCCGCTGCGCCGCAGTCGGTGGAGAGTCTGAGATTCTGTTTCGTCTGCATACAACTTTTCCTCTTGATTAAGATTCAAAAACGGGGCAGACATCCTGCCTGCCACTCTGCGTTTTCCCGATTTTGCGGCAGGCGGGAAGCCTGCATCACAGTCGGAGATCGCCTGTTCCCGGCGTTCACAGACCGCTAGCCCATGGAGGTACTCATTTCAAAGACCGGCAGCAGCAGCGCCACGATCACAAACAGAACTGCTCCGCCCATGACCATCAGCAGCGCTGGTTCAATCAGTCGCACCATCGTGTCCAGTTGCCGCGCCACCTTCCTGTCAATTCCGTCGGCCACGTTGCCCAGAACACGTTCCAGGTTATTGGCTTCTTCTGCAATGCTGATCATTGCCATAATGCTGGACGGGATCAGCCCGCACTTCGAGAGTGGAGCAGAGAGAGACTCGCCGGCAGAGATGTTTTCCGCGGACTGGCGGATCGCCTGTCCCAGGACGACGTTTCCGGAAGAATCGCTGCTGATTTCCAGCGCTCTGAGCATCGGGACTCCGTTTCTCAGCAGAGTCCCGAGGATGCGGCAGAACCGTGACACGGCACTGTTCAGCATGATCGGGCCGAATACCGGCACGCGGGTCCTGATCCGATCAAGTTTCTGGCGGCCTGAAGGCGAAGCGCTCCAGCGCCGCAGCCAGGCAAATGCACCTGCCAGTGCCAGCCCCACCACAAGACCGTAGCGGCCGAGAAAGTCACTCAGCCAGAGCAGGACCACGGTGGCACCGGGCAGCGTTCCCTGACGTTCCAGGGTGGCAAACAGTTCTGAGAACTTCGGCACAAAGAATACGATCAGGATCAGGGTGACGGTCGTCCCGGCCACAGCAAGAAACGCGGGGTACGCCATCGCCCCGCGGATTTTTGCCCGCAGTTCTTCCTGCCGTTCCAGAAACTCCGCCGTCTGCTGCAGGGCGGCTTCCAGAAATGCACCTTCGGTGCCGGCACGCACGATCGACAGAGTCAGCTCACTGAACACATCACGATGCGCGCCCAGGGCCTCGTGCAGCTGTCGCCCCTCGGCCACGCGGCTGCGAACATCGCTCAGAACCTCCCGAAGTCGCTCATGGGGCGCCTGCTGCGCCAGAATGTCCAGTGCCTGCAGCAGTGGTACTCCGTTTGCCAGCAGATCTGACAGCTGAGTCAGAGTGGCGGCCAGCACCTCGGCCCG
>SYLK01000944.1 GCA_005809115.1 Planctomyces sp.
ACGTCATTGTGCTGTGGCTTCTCGTCGGCTGCTGCGAGGCCTTCGTACCGACGCCTGTGAGCGCTGCGGGTAATCGCGATCCGTCAGAGGTCCCTCAGAAAAAACCCGTGCCTCCGGACCACATCGAACGGATGCGCCGGGGCACGGATCTGTTTCGAAATTCTGTCCGCGAGATCCTCCGCAAACAATGCCTGGACTGTCACGGCGGTGCCGCGGTCAAGGGTGACTTTGATCTCAGCCGCCGGGAAACGCTGTTCCAGAGCGGCTCCGTGGCGGCAACAGCAGCCGAGAGTCGCCTGCTGCAGCTGATCACGCACGCGGACGAACCGCACATGCCGCTGCAGCGGCCAAAGCTGCAGGATCAGCAGATTGAACTGATTCGCCGCTGGATCGATTTCGGCGCGCCGTACGACAAACCGCTGGCTGACCAGTCGGAACGGACTGCGGCCATGGTTGTGACGGACCATGCTCGTGAGTTCTGGTCGTTCCGCAGGCTGAGCCCCGTCGATCTCCCCGACGTGAAGAATTCTGCCTGGTGCCGGACGCCGATCGACCGGTTTGTACTGACCCGGCAGGAGACCGAAGGCATCGTACCGAACCCTCCGGCTGCTCGCCGGGCCCTGATCCGTCGTGCGTATTACGACCTGCTGGGGCTGCCCCCGACGCCGGAAGACGTCGCCACGTTCCTGACGGATCAGTCCCCCGACGCGTGGCACCGAGTCATCGACCGACTGCTGGACTCGCCGCATTACGGAGAGCGAATGGCCCGTCACTGGATGGACGTGGCTCGTTTCGCAGAGTCGCATGGTTATGAGCACGACACGGATCGGCCGACCGCCTGGCACTATCGCGATTTTCTGATCCAGGCGTTCAACGCCGACATGCCGTATCAGCAGTTCGTGCAGTGGCAGCTCGCGGGTGATGAGCTGGCCCCGGACGATCCGCTGGCTCTGGCGGCCACCGGATTCCTTGCCGCCGGAGCCTTTCCGACGCAGCTGACGGAAACCGAATTCGAATCGACACGCTGCGATGAACTTGACGACATCGTCACGACGACCGGAGTCGCGTTTCTGGGACTGACACTCGGATGCGCCCGCTGTCACGATCATAAGTTCGATCCGATTCCGACCGTGGACTACTACCGCATGGTCGACATCTTCCGCACGGCCGTACGGACTGAGGTGGAACTTGGTCCCGCGACACCGTTCACCGATACTGCTGCCCGGACTGTCGCACGCACCGCTCCGCCGCAGAACCCGAATCTGGCATTGATTACGAGTGAGGGCCTGCCGCCGCTGAAGCATAAGGCCGAGAGCCGGGGATACCCGTATTTCTATCCCGAAACGTGGCTGCTGAAACGCGGCGACGTGCATCAGAAACAGCAGGTGGTGTCCCCGGGTTTCCTGCAGGTTCTGATGCCGGCCGGAGCAGACAGTTCCCGGTGGCAGACGTCCCGGGCCACGGCCCCACCCCGCACCAGTCAGCGTCGCTCCGCACTCGCCGCCTGGATTACGGATGCTGAGATCGGTGCCGGCAGCCTGACGGCCCGAGTGATCGTCAACCGAATGTGGCAGTGTCACTTTGGACGCGGGCTGGTGGCCACCCCGAACGATTTCGGCACATCCGGTGATCGCCCGACACATCCGGAACTGCTCGACTGGCTGGCCACAAGTCTGATGCAGAATAACGGATCACTGAAGCAGGTTCATCGCCTGATCATGCAGAGCAGCGTGTACCAGCAGTCGGCAGAGCACGATCCGGTGCGCGGCGGGCGGGATCGGGAGAATCAGCTGTACTGGCGCTGGACCCCGCGACGGCTTGAGGCCGAACCGATTCGGGATGCGATGCTGGCGGTGTCCGGCCAGCTCGACGAAACCCAGTTCGGACCTGGTTCGCAGGATGCGGACATGTCTCGTCGCAGTGTGTACTTTTTCATCAAGCGGAGTCAGCTGATTCCGGCGATGATGCTCTTCGACTGGCCCGAACACCTGGTCAGCATCGGTCGGCGTCCCGCCACGACCGTTGCGCCGCAGGCTCTGATGTTTCTGAACGGCCCGCAGGCGCGCCGCTACGCGGAAGGACTGGCCGCTCGCCTGCCGACCGAGTCCGCCGCGGCAGCCGTGGTCACGGCCTGGCAGATTTCCTGCGGGCGTTCCCCCGAACCGGAGGAATTGCGGCGTGCTGTGGAATTCCTGGCGCGGCAGGAAACTCTCTATCGTGACTCCGGCCGTCCGAACGGCCTGCAGGCCGCCCGGACGGACTTCTGTCAGACGCTGCTGAGTATGAACGAGTTCCTGTACATCGACTGATTCAGGATCAGGGCAATCAGAGTGGTTTGACCCAGATATTGCGGAAACGCAGCGGGTCGCCATGGTCCTGCAGAAACACGGGGCCTGGCTCAGGTCCTTCTGTTGACAGCGGGCCGCCCGGTGTCAGCGTCGACATCCGGCGGTTCTGGTGAATCGCGACGCCGTTGTGGCGAATCGTTGTGGTGGCATCGCTGATTTTTTTTCCGTCAGCACCGAATTTCGCTGCTCGGAATTCGACGTCGTAAGTCTGCCAGCTGAGCGGCGGAAAGCACATGTTGAGATCCGGCCGGCTGATCTTATAGATTCCGCCACACTCATTGTCTTCCCCCGTCAGGCCGAACGAATCGAGAATCTGGACCTCGTATCGGCCCTGCAGATAACAGCCGCTGTTGCTCCTGGCCTGACCTCGTGCATTCGGCATGAAGGCCAGACGAAACTCGAGATGCAGCTGAAAGTCCTGGAACTTGTCCTTTCCCGTCACACCCTCCATCAGCAGTTTATCATCGGACATCCTGCCGTTCTCGAAGCGATCCGTACCGGTGCCGTCAAACAGCACCGTGGCCCCTGTGGGTGGCTTCATTCCCAGCGTCGGCGAAGTGCGCTGGATCTTCTTCAGATCACCCACGTGGGCCTTGTCGGCATTGTAGACGGCCAGCACTCCGTCCCGAATCTCTCCTCGCCCATGTTCGCCGGTCAGCATGGCCATGTCACCGCGGACTTCTCCCGGGCCACGCAGCACCTCTGTCCGCGCCCATCCGTCACCTGGCAGCCCACCGAAGTACGCGGCGAAGGCCAGCTTACCACTGCCCTGCGCAATCACCTGCACCCCCAGTTTCATGTCGCCGTCACTGGTCCGGATCATGCCGGAATACTCACCCTGCATGGCGAAGTCGATCCCGGCCGATTCCGCATCCAGATATGCCTTCTTCTCCGCGGAAGCATCATCCGCAGAAATCTGACCGATCCCGGCGAACATCAGCAGACACGACAGAGCGACAGTGGTCTTCATCATCACGGATCTCTCTTTCAGAAAGCAGCCCGGGTTCCGACGGCAGCGCAGCGTGCCACAGAAGCCCGGCAGACAGATAGTACACAGAAAGCACCTGGTTTACATCCGGAAGCTGTCCCGTATCGCCTTTGGCTCTGCAACAGCGGCATTTCCTTCACTCCGCGAAAGACGACAATCCTGGTTTGCCGAACAGAGACAGGAGACCCGGCTGACTCACTTCCCCTGCCAGCGCGATTTCATGAAGCGGAGACCGTTTCTGGCAAGGTGTTCCTCGGAAGGAAACATGCGGCGCCAGATTCTGGTGGCGGCAGCCAGTTCGGGCATGGCCAGACCGAACGCTTCGATCATCAGCCAGCCGTCGTAGCCGACCTGTTTCAGGGCGTCAAAGGACTGGTCCCAGTTGACGCCACCTTCACCCGGCGTGGATCGATCGTTCTCGGAAATATGGACATGAACCAGCTGGTCGGCACACGCCCGCACGGCATCGGAAATGCTCTTTTCCTCGATATTGGCGTGAAACGTATCGTACATCGTTTTCAGATGGCTGTGTCCGACTTCACGGCAGAACTGTGCGGCATCCGCGGCACAATTCAGGAAGTAGCACTCGAAACGATTCAGGTACTCGACAACCAGCGTGACGTTGCAGGCCTTCGCGTGATCCGCGGCCCGGGCCAGCACGTCCCTGGCACGCTGCCACTCGTCCGGCGTGCGCCCGGCTCCGGAGAACTCACCCAGAGCCGAATGAATCGGACCGCACAGATGTGTGCAGCCGGCGGCTGCGGCCGTATCGACGGCCTTCTTCAGGCGCATCAGACCGGCATTTCGAATTGCCGGGTCGGCGGAGATCGGATTCTCGGCTGCGGTGCAGACAGTGACGGCCGTGGCCCCGAGTCCCTGACGTTTCAGTTCCGCTCCGACTCGCGCGGCATTGACCACATCAAAATCAAACAACGGCAGCTCGACGCCATCGAAACCCCATGCCTTGATGTCGGCGAGCAGCGGAAAATGCTGCTCCGTGACACCGGCCGTCCACAACAAGAGATTCATGCCATATTTCATCGGTCAGATTCCTGGGACTCGGGAAAAACGGCCCGCAGCAGATCGTCGGCGGACTGCCGCAGGA
>SYLK01000945.1 GCA_005809115.1 Planctomyces sp.
GCCAGGACATCGACGTTGACACGCGGATGATGAATCTGGGTACTCAGGTGCTGTTCAATGGCGTTGCGGGCCTGCTGCAGTGTCATGCCGGTGACGTAGACACCGCCGTAGATACCCAGTGAAACCGTCCCGTCCGGGCGTACCAGGTGGGGTCCGGCGATATACTGTTCGTTTTCCGGCCGCGGCAGGGTCACGAGCACCTGCGGGTCAGTCAGAATCTGTCGGAGATGGGTATCGACTCGCTGCTGGATTTCGGACATCGGCAGTTCAGCGACCAGCACCTTGCCGTATTCCGGCCCAAGATTCAGATAGCCGTCGGTCCCGATCACATAGATTCCGTTGAGCTGTTTGAACTGGACGGAAACCGGGTCGTCCAGCTGTCCCCAGGGGACAGTCCGATTGACCTGAATCAGCAGGGCTTCACCGGCGTGTACGACGGCGCTGGCCGGGCGAATGTTGTGGACAGCCTCGATCAGCAGAATATCGGGCGGCTCGATGGTATACTCGGGCAGCGTTGTCTTGCGGAGTTCACGGGGGACATCGCAGGCGCACTCGGCGCCGCCACAGGGAGCCGCATCCGAACAGGACACCACGGCGCCGCAGGGAGGCACGTCGGTCGGGCTGAGCCCCGAAGTGATGCAGCCCGCAGCGGACAGGATGCAGATCCCGCAGATGATCAGCAGGTCAGTGCTTCTGGTCGGTTGAGCGCGCAGTGCAGATGAATGCTGGCCCGGCATGAATTCCTCCCTGAATCCCGTCACTCGCCAGGGCAGACCTGCCATGACGCCAGACGATCCTGCGACCGTGCCCGTCACGAGGCCCGACCCCGGGAAATCCACTTTGTGAATCGGTCAGCCCGGCAGGGGAAGTCACGGATATTCCAGCGGAATCGGATGTTCCGATTCTGCGGCGGACCGTTTGTGACGTCTGGGAAAAATATTCGGACTGCCCACACCCGGAGCTGCCTCGCGGGACCACACCCGTCGGCACAGGCAATTTCTGCCGGTCTTTGAGCGCGCTGGCACGGACGGCTTCGATCAGGAGCGCAGAGTGACCACCCGCGAAGCAACGCGGCCACGCAGGTTTGGTCAGGGGTTCTTACATCAGGATGGGCAGTGACGCGCCGGCGCTGTGCTGATATTCGAGCGTTTCAATGGTACCGATCAGAGTCGTGCAGGTGCAGTCATCGACCCGGACACGTGCCGTCGTGCCAGTCACTCGCGGATTTCCGTCGAAGACCGTAATCCGGTCGCATTCCGTCCGGCCGGTCAGCTGCACGCTGAGCGCGTCTCCGGGCGAGACCCCGGACTGCGTTTCGCCCCGGGCAGCCTGACGAACTGAGGCCTTGCTGGGACCCTCGACCAGGACGGAAACCGTACGGCCGATGAATTCCGCGTTGTCTTCCTCGCTGATCTGATTCTGCAGCTCCAGCATTTCATTGTTGCGGACGCGTTTGACGGCATCCGGAACGTCGTCTTCGTACAGCGTTTCGGCCTTCGTCCCGGACCGCGGGCTGTACTTGAAGATGAAGCTGTTCTTGAACCGGCATTCGCGCATCAGATCCAGACTCTTCTGAAACGACTCATCCGATTCGCCGCAAAAACCCACGATGAAGTCGCTGCTGACAGCGCAGTCAGGAATCGTCGCCCGGATCCGGCTCATCATGTCACGGTAATCCTCCACCGTGTATCCTCGCTTCATCCGGCGCAGGATGTCATTGCACCCCGACTGCGCCGGCACGTGCAGGTATTTCATCGCCTTTGGCAGATCACGCACGGCCTGCAGCAGATCGTCCGTCATGTCCCGCGGAAAACTGGTGACGAAGCGAATGCGTTCAATCGCATTTTCGCTGCTGATCTGAGCCAGCAGGTCGGACAGCCGAAACATCCGGCCCGCTTCCGTAAAACGATAACTGTTGACGGTCTGGCCCAGCAGCGTGATCTCCCGCACTCCCTGATCCACCAGCTGGCGAACTTCCGTCATGATGTGTGACGGCGGACGACTCTGTTCCGGTCCCCGCGTGGCGGGCACGACACAGTACGTACAGAACTTGTCACAGCCAATCATGATCCGCACGAAGGCCTGAAACGGCGTCGGTCGCATCTCGGGGTCACGGAGCGGATCGTAACTCTGAAAACTGTCAGAAACCTCGTCCCGCGATCCGTCGCGCCGACCCAGACTGACCGCTTTCTGCTGCACTCGCCGAGCCGAGTCGCGAGTCTCCCGAATCAGCCGCGGAATCTCCGCCAGCTGCCCCGTCCCCACCACAAGATCCACGTGCGGCGCACGCCGAAAAATCAGGTCCTGATCCTTCTGAGCCATGCAGCCCAGCACGCCGATCACCTGATGCGGACGCTGCCGCCGGCTGAACCGGAGTCGCCCCAGAGCGCTGTAGATCTTGTGCTCCGCATGCTCCCGGACACTGCACGTGTTGAACAGGATCGTATCCGCGTCCTTCGGACTGGAAGTCAGCTCGTAACCCTCCTTCCGCAACGCCGCCACGACTAGTTCACTGTCCAGCATGTTCATCTGACAGCCAACTGTCTCGATGTACAGCAGGCCGTTGTGCGGTACGGCGGGTGGTTGTGGATTGATGGCGTTCATACCGACGGTCCTCAGCTCTGCACACGTTCCATGTACAGACCGCTTTCGGTGTCAATTTTGATGCGGTCACCATCCTTGATGAAGGCCGGGACCTGGACTTCCGCTCCGCACTCGAGTTTTGCCGGCTTGGTCACGTTGGTTGCTGTATTTCCTCGCGCGGCCGGCTCCGTATAGGTGACGGCCATGATCACCTGCTGCGGAGGTGACATGCTGATCAGCTGATCGTTCCAGAACAGGAGTCCGACAGCGGAACCTTCCATCAGGAATCGCATGTCGTCTTCGATCAGGGACGAAGGCAGCGAGTATTGTTCGAAGTTGCTGTTGTCCATGAAGACGTAGTTGTCTCCGTCTCGATACGAATACACTCCGTCACCGCGACGAATATCGGCGGCATCGAGCGCATCGCCGCTGCGGTAGGTCCGTTCCAGCAGGCTGCCTTTCAGCAGATTCCTGAGTTTTGTGCGGTACAGTGCCTGCCCCTTTCCGGGCTTCACGAAATGACACTCGAGCATTTCGTACGGTTCATTTTCGACGAGAACCTTGATTCCCTTCTTAAAATCACCAGCATTGATCGTCGCCATTGGAGTCGTTTCTCTTAACAATTTATTGTGACGTGTTCCCGATTCACCCGGAAAAACCGGTGCGAGACGTTATCACAACAGTCTGTCTGAGTGAATGCTGATGTCGCTGGTTCCCGACGTGATCTCCACAAAAAATGGACCTGCGCATCCCGCTCCGGGCGACCAGGGCGGGAAATTCGAGGAGAATTCGCTGGTCGCGGGCGATTCGAGGGCGTCCTGGCAGCGAGAACTGGCGGCGGCGGTCAGAAGTCGGGCGGTCCTCCTGCGGCGACTTGGTCTCGACGGGGCACCTGCCGCGCTGCGGGATTCAGCAGCCGATCCGGGCGATGCCGGCTTTCCGGTTCTGGTGCCGGAGAGTTTTCTGCGGCGAATGAAGTCTGGAGATCCCTGCGATCCTCTGCTGCTTCAGGTTCTGCCGACGGTGGCAGAATCGAGATCGGTGGCGGGGTTCGTGACTGATGCCGTGGGGGACCAGTCCGCGCGAACGGCGCCCGGACTGCTGCAGAAATACGCGGGCCGCGCGCTGCTGATAGCGTCCGGGTCGTGCGCGGTGCATTGTCGCTACTGTTTTCGGCGTCAGTATCCTTATCATGCGGACCCGCGGGGACTGGGCGAGTGGGAACCTGCGCTCCGGCAGATCGCGGACGACACCTCGCTGACCGAAGTCATCTTCAGCGGCGGTGATCCTCTGATGCTGACCGATCTGCGACTCGAAGTGCTCGTCGACCGCATTGACCGGATTCCGCATGTGGAACGGATTCGGGTACACACGCGACTGCCAATCGTGCTGCCCTCCCGAGTGACCGATGGCCTGCTGCAGATCTTCCGGACACTGCGATCCCAGGCGGTATTCGTGGTGCACGCGAACCACGCGAATGAAATTGACACGGAATGCGGCGATGCCCTGCGGCGACTGGTCCAGTCAGGGATTCCCGTGCTGAATCAATCGGTTCTGCTGCGTGGCGTAAATGACTCCGTCGAAGCCCTGGAAGAACTTTCGAGGCGTCTGATTCGGCTCGGCGTGATGCCCTACTATCTGCATCAGCTGGATCGAGTTGCGGGCACGGCGCACTTTGAAGTCGCGCCGGAACAGGGACGAATGCTGGTCGATCAGTTGACAAAGCGCCTGCCCGGCTATGCAGTTCCACGTTACGTGCGGGAGATCCCGGGCGAAACGAGCAAGATCCGTCTGGACGCGGGCAGCTGAGCGAAGGCCGCAGAGCGAGAATTGTCACTCGCACGAGGCTGCCGTGCTGCAGCGGCCGGCGATCGCGCAACAGAAATTCTGCGGAGGAAACCGATGCTGAACCAGGGTCATTCTGGAAACTTCGCCGCGGGCTGCGCGCTGATTTGTGCGATGATCTGCTCTCTGCTCTCGAGCGACGTTGCCGGCGGGTTCACCGACGTCGATCCGCCGGAAGGTTTCCTGAGTCTGTTCAACGGCCGCGATCTGGACGGATGGCACGGTTGTCC
>SYLK01000946.1 GCA_005809115.1 Planctomyces sp.
CAACACCGGCCTGCCGGCGTGTATTTAATTTGCCACGGGCCGCATCGTCTGGAAGCGTCGAGGTCGGGGTGTTGGATCAGCCGCCATTGTGGCGGCTGACGGCCATCTGTATTTCCGCTACCAGAATGGCCTGGTGGCACTGATTGAGGCGAGTCAGGAAGGCTATCGCCTGAAAGGCCGACTGCATGTCCCTGGTGCGGGGGGAGACAGCTGGGCGCATCCCGTCGTGGCGAATGGCCGTCTGCTGCTGCGCGAACAGGACATGCTGTGGGTCTACGATCTGCGGCGCGATGGTTCGCCGATCGCGACCGCGGGTCCGCCGGATGCGGCGGATGACACGGCACACCCCGCGGTCAGGAGACTGCGCAGCGCTGATGTTTCCGTGGGAGTTCTGTCGTGGTCTGATTCGCACCGCACCGTCCGACTGGTGCCGGCCGGAGACACGCCGGACCCATCCGGCGAAGGCCGCAGCGGCAGTGTCGAGGCATCCGATCGCAGTCTGGATGTCCTGCGATATGCTCTGAATTCCGGCTCGGCTGAACCGGATGGCCCCACGTTTCGGGTGGTCCTGAGCAACAGACACCTGACACCGGAAGGAAGACTCCAGGACGATCTGCGTGACGACCTGCAGCAGTTGCCGGGCGGTGTGGTCGTCGTATTGGCAGGCACCCGGATGACGGACGCCGGGGTGGCACAGCTGGCGGCACCGAATATCGTGGGCCTGAGCCTGGAACTCTGTACGGGAGTGACAGAAGCTGGTTTTCAGGCTCTGGCGCAGTTCCCGCAGCTGCGGCTTCTGATTCTGGCGGGTACGCGGATTACTGCTCAGGACCTGGTTTCACTGGAAGCTCTGCCTCGGCTGGTCGCGCTGGACCTTGAGCTGTGCGACGGAATCTCGGACAGTGCCTGTGCCGCGCTGGGCAGAATGACGGGACTCAGGGTGCTGGACTTCAGGAAGAGCGGATTCGAACCGAATCGCATCACGGGGGCCGGACTGAAGCAGCTGCGCTCCCTGACGCAGCTCGAGACGCTGGTACTCTACGGAAACCAGATCACCGATGCGGACCTGGCGGAACTGGCGCCGCTGACTCGTCTGCGACAGCTCGATCTCAGTCTCCTGCCCATCACTGATGCCGGGCTGAGCAGCCTCACGCCTCTGACGTCGCTGGAACAGCTCCACCTGCTGTACTCTGAAGGTTTTGCTGGTCCGATGCTGACCGACAACGGAACTGACGCGCTGGCAGGCCTGTCGAATCTGCAGACACTCGATCTGACGGGAGCCCGAGTGACCGACGCGGGCCTGATTCCGCTGGGGCGCCTGAGCCGGCTGCGGTCGCTGCAACTGGTTCGCACGCGGGTTACCGAACAGGGTGTCGAGGCCTTCCGCGAGTCTGTTCCGGGATGTCAGACTGTGCGATGACCGTTTTGAGCAAAGCAACGTGAATGGACGCATTAAAGATCGTCGGTCTGGACATTGGTGGCGCAAATATCAAGGCCGCCACGAACGACGGCACCTGTGTGTGCGTGCCATTCCCCATCTGGCGGCAGCAGCATGAGCTGGCATCGCGGCTGCAGCAGCTGAGCTGTGGAGCCTTCGCGTCGCCGCATCTGGTGGCGCTGACAATGACGGCCGAGCTGGCGGACTGTTTTGAAACGCGGGAACAGGGGGTGCGATTTGTGATCAGGGCGGTGCAGCAGGCTTTTCCGCGAGCCCTGCTCCGCATCTGGCTGCTGTCAGGCGAATTCGCTGATCCGGACGAGACACTGCAGGTCCCCCTGCTGGCAGCCGCAGCCAACTGGCATGCACTTGCTGCGTGGTCAGGGCGTGCGGTCCCTGAAGGTCCCGCTCTCCTGATCGATACGGGTTCCACCACAACCGACATCATCCCGCTGCTGGACGGGCAGGTGGCTGCGGAAGGACGGACGGATCTGGAACGACTGATGCATCGGGAACTGATCTACACCGGTGCTGTCCGCACACCCGTGATCGCCATCGTGCGGGAGGTTCCGGTCCGCGATCGCATGGTACCGATTGCAGCAGAGTTGTTCGCAACATCTCGGGATATCTTTCTGCTGGCGGGGGATCTCCCGGAACAGCCGGATTGCTGTGACACCGCCGACGGGCGTCCTGCCACTCGGGATTATGCCCTGAACCGTGTGGCGCACCTGCTGTGCTGTGACCGCAGTGATCTGAGGACAGAGGAACTGATTGAGGTGGCGAGATTTGTCGCCAGCGCACAGGTTCAGCAGATCTCAGCTGCGATTGATGATCGTCTGCGTTTTCTGCAGTTCGCGGAAGCAGAGTCTGCCCGGCGCCCGCGGCGACGACCGGTGGTCCTGATTTCCGGCAGTGGGCATTTTCTGGTGACGCGTGCCCTGTCAGCGATTCCTCGCGGTGATTACGACCAGATCCTGAATCTGTCAGAAATGTATGAGGGCCGCGCCGCAGTCGCAAACTGCGCATTCGCGGCTGCTCGTCTGGCAGCCGACCGCTGTCTCGATGAACTGCTTCCGCTCGAGCCGTTTCGAGCGTCATGATCTGATGGCTGAAGACTCCGACCAGACGGGCTGCGTATTCCGCTGCGAACCGCGTCTGCCGGCCCGCGACTGGCGGGTCTGAGACTGGCGGGTCCGGGGACGGCCTCCGTCAGGGACGCCTGGCCTGAGGTGGGGCCGGGAGTCCGAAAATCAGAGGGATCATCAGACGGGGCACTGGTCCGTTGGGATCCGGCTGAAATGCTGAGAGGAACTGTTTCATGGAATCATCCATGGGAATGGTGGCCCGAACTTTCGTCTGGGGTCGATTAACAGTGCCGCGCACTTCGACTCCGACCCACTGAGTGGACGCGGTGAAGACGAGCGCGTTGACCAGTGGAATGGATGGTCGGCGGGACTGCGCCGGGCGGGAGTAGAAATCCAGCACGACGTCACCGCCGAACCCCACACCGCCGCGCCCCCGGAGAGCCAGTGCATCACCGACAAGGTCGATCGGATCGAACTCAAACATCCGGTCACGGACCCGAAATGACAGGAGCGCCCAGTCGAAGGCGGACTGGTTCGGGACGGAAAAATTCAGCTGCGACAACGCGCCCAGGAGTTTCACCATCAGCGGCAGTTCGTAGAGCGATGCGTCGCTGACCAGCAGTTGTCCGCGCCCTTCGGCATCCCGATCAGAATCCCCGGTCCCGGTCAGGTACAGCCAGGCGTTGACGTTGCCCCGCAGGTCCTTCTGATCCGTCAGATGTCGAGCGGCGTACGTTTCCAGACGGGCATCGCTGACGGTACCAAACAACCGGTATCCGTTGCCGGGGCGGAGACTGATCAGGCCGTTCAGGAGCACTGACCCTCCGTAGCCAAAGCCGTGAATCTGTGCCGCGGCCGGCACTCGGGACGGGTCTGACACAAAGACCTCCCGGCTGCCCAGCTGAAATTCGTCTCCGGCGATCTGAAACGGACCGCTGATCCGATTCAGGGACATGCCCAGGACATCGACTGTGTCCATCCGGATCTCACCGCTTGTGTTCAGTTGCGTACCGTCCCAGTCACCGCGCGCCGTCACCTGCCCGGAAACGTGCTCCAGACGAAGTCCGGCATCGACGCCTCCGTCATTCAGGCTGAGGTTTATATCCCACGCCGCCGTGGTCGCGGCATCCGGTTCCGTGCGACCGCGGAAGTCCAGCTGCGAGGATTCCACGGAGATCTGCCCCGTCTGGGCCAGTCGCTGCAGGGTGTCTCGCCAGGAGTCCGGCAGTGCCTCCCGGAGTTTATCGTCCGGGACAATGTTGCGGGCATTCAGGTCATTGATATGCAGTTGCCAGAACTGATCGGGCGAGATTTCAAACCACCCGGATGCGGTGATCGGAGCGCCCTCATGTTCTGCTTTGAGTGATCGCAGCTCGCACCGCTGCCGGCCGGCATATTCCGGAGCATTCGGATCAAAGCTGAAATCAGCCGAATGGATCTTCATTCGGTAGGGGAAGGGTCTGGGGAAGACTTCTGCGTCATAGATCTCAGCCTGCGGCAGTCGGACCACGACTCGCTGCCCGGGCGACGCCGTCCAGTTGAGCTGCATTGTCAGATGGATCTTTCCCGACGGATCCAGCAGGGACCAGGCGCGTCGCTGCGCGGCGCCCAGGGCATTGTACAGGTCCGCATCCAGTGCGGCTCCGCGGGCAGTAATTTCCAGGTCCAGAACTCCCGGTCCGGGCAGACCCCGAAATCTCCCTCGCCCCGTGAGCTGCCCATCACCATGGCGTCCCTCGAGATTTTCAAAAATCCAGAGGCGACTGCGGGAGTCAAACTGGATTCGCCCGCTGAGCTGATCGATCTCGTACGGGAAGTGACGAAACTTCAGGCTTCCACCGGCGACCCGGCCATCCAGAACGATGCTGGTGGGCTGATCCGGCCCCGGAGGTCGGTAGGTGCGAGCCGAGGCCTCCAGCGTCCCCGTCAGACTGAGAGCATCCAGTACCTTGCGACCAGCATCGTCCAGGGCATCGCGAAATCGACTGTCCACCGTGACACCAGCGGTCTCCAGGTCGAACGAGATCTCGGCAGCCGGACCAGGATTACGAATCACGCCCCTGGCGGAAATCGGTCGATTTCCCATCTGCCCCGCGAATGTGAGGTCCAGATAAACGTTGTCGTTCCGGAATTCCCCGTCGGCTGTTGCGCGCTGCGTGATTGTCCCGGAAATTCCTGTCACTGGATAACGGAATCGGTGATACACCACGGCGCCGTCCTCGACTGTGGCGCTGAGATTCGCGGGAAGCCAGCGACCATCCTCTGCCTGCCGCAGTTCGACTTCTCCGCTGATGTGTCCGTCTGGCTGAAAATGATCCAGAAATCGCTGCACGGCAGGCGGACAAAAGGGGCGCAATCGCTGATTGACCAGCAGCCGTTCGACGCGCAGACTGGCCGTTCCGGGAACGATGTCGGATCTGTCAGATGCTGCGAACGCCGCGTTGCCCGGCGGACGCGCGGCGGCCGGAACCGTCGCAAGCTGAATCTGCCCCGACAGCCGCGCTTCATCGACGTAGGCTTCATTCAGTCGTCCGATGAAATTCTGATTGTCCCAGAAAATCGTGGCCTGAATGCGCGTCAGTGTTTCCGGGACCCCGTCAAGAGCCAGCTGGCCGTCGCGAAGTCCCACCTTGAGCAGAAAATCCGGAACCGGCGTTTCTGGATTCCCGGTCGCGCGAAAATCCACGTCCAGCAGGCCCAGCAGTCGCGGAGTCCACTTGTGGCCGCTGCGGAAGGTCTCTGAGTCAGAATCGTCCGAGCCGGGCGGTACCGGCAGTCGTGCGGCAATCGCCGAATCCAGATCGGCCAGACGTGTGGTCAGTTCCGGATTCGCGGACTGCGCCAGTTCGACAAGTCGCTGCCCCGCCTGAACTCCTCTGACTCTGCCCCGCACTTCCCACGTACGGTCTGCCAGATTCCAGTTTCCGGAAATGCCGGTGACCGCCGTCTCCAGAACGTTGATGTCGCCGCTGAAGTCGAAACTCCGGCTGGACGCCGGAACGGCCTGCAGCAGTTCACTCGCCAGCGGCAGCGTGACTGACGGTCGGCCGGCGCCGTGGTCGATCAGAAGTTTCACCCGCACATCTTCAACCGAGACGGAAGGCAGCACCAAAGCCGGCCCCGCGGTCTGTGCAAATCGGTAACTCTGCCAGTTCCAGCGCCCGTCAGTTTGTCGCTGCACCACCACGTCAACTGTACGCATCCGGACCGAGCGGATCAGAACCAGCTGCCGCTCAAACAACTCGGTTTCATCCAGCACGACCTGGAGATCTGCGGCGCGAAACAACGGGCGATGAGTTGCTCGCTCCCTGATCTCCACGCCCCGCAGTTCCACGAGCGTCGGCGACAGCAGCCGAGTTGCATCAAGATGCAGGATCAGATCCGGGCTCAGCTCCGCGAATCGCGCCAGAATCTGACGTTCAACCAGCGAATCGCTGTTCTTCCATAACAGGAGCCCCGCGCCCCCGACCGTCACGACGGTCAGTAACAGCAGGATCAGAATCCATTTTACGACGGCCAGTACCTTCATGCATCCCTGCCGAAGATGACTCATACACCCCGGATTCGCCGAGTTCCGGCCGCCGCCAGTACGGAAAGCGGGAACTCCACCGGCAGACGATACCTGATTGACCCCACAAACACCATATGAACCACCAGAAACTGCAGAAACGGGCCGGCCAGCAGCAGTACCAGAGCCGGTCGATGCCGCAGCTGCCAGGCTCCCAGAATCGTCATCAGCCCGAAGGCGGTGTAGTAGACCAGACACGCCTGTGATAGAATCCCACCCGAAAATCCTGCGGCCTGCGGTGTCAGACTCAGATATCGTCCGGCTTTGATGATTCCCAGTTCGACGGCTCGACGCGGTTGCGCAAGGACAAATTCCCACGCCTTCTGCTTGTAATGCGCGTTGGCGGCGTATTCACTCATCCGGCCGTAGATGCCTTCCTGATCGACAAATCTCATGTCACTGGCTCCAGTCGCGCCTGGATGCAGTCCGTCATACAGACTCGGTCCTGACCACAGCGACGTCAGGATCCAGTGCCCGGTCACCTGTTGATTGCGCCACGCCCAGGGCGCCAGTGCCATCAGGCAACCGATCCCGATCAGCGCCGCATGCCAGCACCGCTTCGTGACTCGGCCTTCACCCCAGGCGATCAGCAGGCTGCCGCTGAACCCGGGCCACAGGATCCAGCCGGGCCGCACCAGTGCTGCCACCCCGGTCACCAGGCCGCCGACGAGGGCCCGGCCCGCCTGCAGCGGATTCCGGACCTCAGGATTCCGCCCGCCAGGCGCTGTGCCAGCCAGCTCGCCAGTCCCGCTCAAATCCCCGTACGCGGCAGCAGAAGACGAAAAACCTGGCTGCCAGCGACCGGGCAGGCCGCTGAACGCGATCAGGCACAGCAAAAGCCAGAACGCAAACCAGGTCTCTGACAGGATCAGAACACTGTTGCCGACCTGCAGTGGCGACACTGCCATCCACGCCGCGGCCAGAACCGCCGTTCGCTGGTCCACCAGCCGCTTTCCGAGCACCCAGGTCAGCCCACAGCAGCAGGTACCGATCCAGGCCATCACGAGGCTGGCTGAAAAGACCGAGTCGCCGGCAATTCGAATGACGGCAGCCAGCAGCAGAGGATAGCCCGGCGTGCGCAGCACATACCGTGGCGGCTGATGCACAGCGTAGTCCGACCCGCCGGCAATTCGCTTTCCCAGTTCCCAGTAGCCATCGGCGTCCCCGGGAATCAGAAAACGCTGTTCCGTGCCCGCCAGACGCTGCTCCACGAAGCACGCGGCTGCTGTCCGCAGCGACAGCGCGATCACCAGAACGATCCACAGAGTGCGGTCGTGCAGAAACGACACGGGAAACCCTTCCAAATGGGCCGCCGGCGGTCTGTGGCCGACCCGGCGGACTACTTCCCGGCGACCACCTCGAACACTGCCTCAATCTCAACCGGCGTATTAAACGGCAGTGCGCCCATTCCGACGGCACTCCGCGCACCCTTTCCGGCGTCGGCCCCAAAAATCTGAACCATCAGCTCACTGAATCCGTTGATGACTTTGGGATGCTGCGTAAAGTCCGGAGACGAGTTGACCATTCCCAGCACTTTGACAAGTCGCACGACCTTGTCGAGACTTCCCAGTGTCTGTCGGACAGTTGTCAGAATGCTCAGGCCTGTCCGGCGGGCAGCGTCAGCACCCTGTTCGAGTGTCAGATCAGTTCCGACTCGACCCTGCAGCGGTTTTCCGTCATCGGACCATCCAATGTGACCGGAAGTAAACAGCAGGTTTCCCGTGATCACCGCCGGGACGTAGACCGCAACGGGTTTTGCCGGCTCAGGCAATACAATTCCCAGTTCCGCCAGGCGTTTTTCAAAGTTTCCGCCTGAGGATGCCTCATCAGCCCGGACCGGGGATTCGAGTCCCCGCCGCAGTTGTCCGGGCAGCAGAATTCCCGCACAGGCGCCGGTTGCCACCAGCAGCGTTTCCCGCAGGAACAGACGACGATTCGAACTTTCTGACATCACGCAATCTCCGGTAGAAAAAGAACGCTGCGGCCGGAAACATCCTCAATGACCGCTGCAGAGCATACGCACGGCGAACTGACCATCGCGGAAACATAGTACGGCAGATTCGCCGAATCGGCAAAGCAAGGCGGGGACCGAGCAACACAGCGCCCCGTCCGGCGTGGCATCGCCGCTTCCCCGCGAGGCCTCGATCTTTGTGGGGGCGCCGAAGAAAGGCTTGCGAAGAGTCAGCGATAATGTCACAATTCCGGAGTGGAATGGTGGCCTGCGTTCCGTTTCGGGTAATTTCCGCATCTGTCGGGCATTTCCCGCGCGCACATCGACCTGAAAAGTGTCTGCGCGTCGTGCCTGGCCATTTTTCAGCCGATCGGAGCATGCATATGGGGACTTCCGCGCGATACATCGTCGCCTGCCCGCAATGTGGCGTACTTCTCAAAGTGAAGGAGCGGATGCTGGGTCACCACGCCCGCTGTCCCAGTTGCCGCAGTCGGATTACCGTTCCGGAAACCGGACTGGATCCGAACAGCGTGGACCTGGCCACCGTGCAGACGACAGAGCTGCAGACGGCCGATACTACAGAATTGCGTAAATTGACCCGGCGGACGGCCACCGGGCGAGTCCCTCCGGCCACGGATCGTCAGAAGGAATTCGCTCGCTCCCTGAACTGCCAGTTCGCTGACGACATCAGTTTCGGTGAAATCGCTGATCTGATCGATGCGGCCCTCCTGAAAAAACGCGAACGGGATACGGCGGAACGCGACGCATTTCTGACCATGCAGGCCAGAGCCTATGATGTGATTCGTCGGGAACTGCTGGAAGAGCTGGCCGATGATCCTCAGGTCTCGACGGCCTCCCCGCGGCAGATGGTCGATGCGCTCGGTCAGCGGCAACTCACGTCCGTGCTGATCACGCTGCCGGTCGAGAATATCCAGGCACTGCGGGACTTCCGGGATGCCACGCCCGAGATCACGGCCAGCAGGCACGTGACTGATACTGACATCAGCCGAATTCTCAGTCTGGTCGCCGAGCAGCTCAGTGCCGGTCACGTCACCAGTACCGCGACGTCCTGACCGCGACGTCCTGACCGCGACGTCCTGACCGCGGCAGGTCGAAAACGCAGCTTCATGGATGAAAGCCCTTCGATGCCCGACCTGATTTCAGCGCTGAATGACCTGATCACTGATCACTGGGTGAAGTTTGTCACGGCCGCGGCATTCACAGCGGCAGGCTGGCTCATCGCGCGTCGACGGGCAGACCGCGAATGGCGGAATCGAGAGTTCTTCAATCGCCTGAATATTTCCCTCAACTCAGTCCACGACGGCCGACTGAAGATCAGAACCATGGCAGAGAAGCTGTGCACCGACATCTTTCTGAATCGTATCGCGGTTGAGCGTCTGATCACCACGGCCCAGGAGACGACCAAAGACAACCCGCTCGTTCCCGTCTCCCGGGACGACAGCTGGTTCTATCTGAATTCCGTGCTGAATGAACTCTCCGAACAGTTTGCCGAAGGACTCCTGCGCCGTGAAGCCGGTCGCAGCTGTGATTCCGTCCGATATCTGATCTGCCTCACCAACGAATGCGACGGCGAAGTACGGACGCGAAAAATTCGGGCAATGGTGATCCGCAAGGACCTGCTGCTGAGCCTTCCGGCTGAACAACCCGATCTGGAAAGTCCCAATCACGCCATTCGCTGGAAGACGCTGCAGCAGATGCAGCGAGCCTACTCCGCGGAACCATGGCGTTTTCTGGAAGCCGAGATCGTCGTGTGAGGCCGAGATCGTCGTATGCAGCCGGACCTCGCGCGGTGCCCCTGCTGGATCAGGCGACATATTCGGGTGATCCGCCATCACCCGTGTGCTCTGTCACTGCCAAAAAGTGGGGCAGGTATATTGCCTGCCCGGCACAGGATCCAGAGACATCGCAGGCTGGAGACCTGCACCACCGTAGTCTCTGAAACCAGGAACCCCTGAAAAAACCTCCGTGGCTCACGCAGGTTTTGTCAGGGGTTCTGAACTCCTGGCTGTGACGGAGCACTATTCGGCATTGCGCGGTCGCTGGTGTCCCGCGGGCAGTTCGCCCGGCACACGGTCGTCGGCCACGTGGTCAGCCGATCTTTTCAGGTCCACCAGGTGCATGCCGGATCGCAGCAGACACCAGATTCCCGCACAGGTGACCGGAACGAACATGCTCATGTGGTAGTACACAGACGACACGAATACCAGAGATTCCTCGGGCTGCACGGCCTGCGCGTTCATGCTGATCTGAAAGCAGGCCTGGATGACGCCAACGTAGCCGGGCGTCGAGGGAACCGTGACGCCGAAGGCGGTTATGCCCGTGACGATCAATCCCGTCGCCGGGGTCACCGGGATGCCAAACGCTCGCAGTGCGAGGTAGGCGATCATACCGTTCATCAGCCACTGCAGCAGTGAATTCGCGGCAATCGCCAGTACTGCGGGGGCACTCCGCAGCGCGGCCAGCCCGTCGGCCCCGGTCCGCAGCATTCCCACAAGCTTTGCGGTGACAACGTCGGGCAGAAACGGAGCCCAGCTGCAGACGCGCCCGGCCAGATCGAGAAAGGTCTCCGTCCAGAACAGGTAGGCGGCGACCGCGGCCACAACAACGACGGCACCGCAGCCCAGCAGCACGGCCCATTGTCGGTAGCTTTCCGGAAAGTCCCGGGAAAATGCGAGTCCCGCTGCGAAGAGTGCCAGAATTGCCAGCACATCAAAAATCCGTTCCAGCACGACAGTGGACAAGGCTGTGCTGGCCGGCACGCCGAAACGGCGGCGGACTTCGTACACGCGCACGAATTCTCCCAGATGCGCCGGCAACAGATTATTGGCCGCGAAACCAATCAGCATCGGCGGCAGCAGTTGCCAGGTCGACAGGTCTGCCACGGGTGACAGCAGACGCGCCCATCGGCGCGTCTTCAGCCAGTAAAATCCAGCCAGCAGGAACAGCATCAGCGGGAGAGTCCTGTAGTCTGCGGTGCGAAAGCCTTCCTTCAGCTTCGGCCACGTTGTCCCCTGCAGCGAATAATAAATGCATGCCGCGGAGACCAGCAGTCCGAGGATCAGAATCATCGCACGTTTCATAAGACCCTCTGACAAAGCCGGGACTGGCTCCCGCTGTCCGGCAAAAAAACGAAAAAATCATCGGTGAGAAACATGACCGGGCAGGAATGCCCGGCCCGGTGACACCCTCCCGGCCCGGTGACACCCTCCCGGGCGGTGTTGTCCACGCGGTCCGGTGTCGTCCCCGCGCGAACAGGAGGCGAGTTTCGGCTGTGCCACTGTGAAAAACCTCAGCCGGCCGCTAACCCGGTGCGGCGTCAGCAGCCGGTCGCAGAGGTCAGCCGCCGATGGAGTACATTGGTCGATCCGGCTGAATGAACCGGGCCGTGTTGATCTCGTGGCCTTCCTTCTTCGCGGCGATGCTGTTCAGCATGGCCTGCGCAATCTGTTCGTCCTCTGCGCCACCTCGCAGCAGATGCTGAATATCGGTTTCGTCCTGACTGAAAAGGCAGTTCCGGAGCCTGCCTTCGGCTGTCACGCGGAATCGGTTGCAGCTTTCGCAGAACGGGCGGCTGACACTGGCGATCAGCCCGATCCTCCCGCGGCCATCCGCAAATTCAAAGTCCTGCGCCGGGGAATTGTTCTGCGGCGAGTCAACTTCACGCAGCGGACCAAACTCGGCCTCCAGCCGCGACACGATTTCGTGGGCGAACAACACCTTGTCTCTCTGCCAGAGGCTGTCTGCATCCAGCGGCATGAACTCGATGAATCGCACCACCGTATTTGTCTCGCGAGCCAGATTGGCGAACGGCACAATCTGGTCTTCCGTGAGCCCTCGGACCGAGACCGCATTCAGCTTGATCGGGTCAAAACCGGCCGCGCGTGCCACAGCAATTCCTTCAAGGACTTTTTCGTAGCCGTCACGACGCGTCACGCGCCGGAAAATCTCCGGATCCAGAGCATCCAGGCTGACGTTCAGTCGCGTCAGTCCGGCGTCACGCAGGTCCTGCGCCTGATCGGCCAGCAGAATCCCGTTGGTGGTCAGACCGACGTCGGCGATCCCGGGTATCCGCACCAGCAGGGATACCAGCTTGTGCAGG
>SYLK01000947.1 GCA_005809115.1 Planctomyces sp.
GCCACCGTTGCCCAGCGCCGCATCCGTTTCATGTTCCTCCACATCGGAAAATCGAATTCCGGCATCCAGCAGGATTTCGCTGCACAGGTCCAGCAGCCCCAGATTGACAAGATTGTTGCGCAGCGAGCGACCGATCAGAAACTCGAGCGACAGGTAACAGAGTCGCTTACTGTCATGCGCCTGCCACTCCGCCTCCGTCACCAGCAGACGTTCCATCATGACGTCGCGGACAGCCAGCGCCACAGCTCGGAATGCCTCCCGCGGCGTAAAGTCCTCCCGCGGCACTCCCAGGGAATAATTCAGGTGCCGCAGTATCGCCGTCCTCAGACTGTCCTTGTCGGGCGCCGTGAACCAGGCCTTCTTCACCGCCATGAACGCACTCCCGCCCTGAACCCTCGCAGCTCGCCTGGAACCATCCGGTCCCGATGCGACGAACCACTCGGTCGCGACGAACCACTCGGTCGCGACGAACCACTCGGTCGCGACGAACCACTCGGTCGCGACGAACCACTCGGTCGCGACGAACCACTCGGACCCTCTCGATCAGAGATCCGTCAGCCGCACCGCAGTGTAGCGGGAATTCGCGCCGCTGAGAACGCTGCTGCTGAGTCCGAGAGGCTCTGAGTTGTAATCCGGAGCATTCGAATTAAATTGACGACTGGACCGCGCGTTATCAGAGGCCGAACAAGGGGCCGGTCGGATGGTCGAAGTGCAGCAGAAGTTTACCAGTGATGCGGAGTCTGTTCGTGAAATCCGAACACTGATCGGTGATCGGCTGCACCAGCTCTGGAACCGGGCAGCCGATGAGACGGCAATCTGCCAGCTGCAGCTCGCCGTCAGCGAAGCCGCCACCAACATTATCCTGCACGGATACCACAGCGAACCCGGACGGCAGATCGAGATGATCCTGGACATTGATGACGAACGCGCCGACGTGCTGCTGCGGCACAGTGGCTGCGATTTCCAGCCCGACCTGGTTCCGCTGCCGGATTTTGATGCCCGCGCAGAAAGCGGTTATGGTCTGTACCTGATCCGGAAGTCGGTCGACGAACTGCAGTATTCACACCATCAGGACGGTCGCTGCCAGATTCGCCTGCTGAAGAATCGCAAATCATGAATTCGCGGGAGTGATGCCGATGGAAACAGTTGTCCGGAAAACCGGCGACGTCGCAGTGGTCACACTGATCAGCGATCAGCTGGATGTCAGCAACGCGGACTCCTTCCGTCAGGAGATCGCTCCGGTGCTCGATGATGTGAACAAGCTGGTGCTGGATCTGAGCCGCCTTCAGTTTGTCGACAGCCGAGGTTGTGGCGCGATTATTGCCTGTCTGAAACACGTCTCGGCGGCAGGCGGGGATCTGAAACTGTGCAGCGTATCTCCGGCCGTACGGTCGGTGCTGGAACTGATCCGGCTGCATCGGATCTGCGAGTTCCTGAATACTCCCGAAGAAGCGGTTCAGGCGTTTCAATCGCCTTCCGGCGGCTGAAACCGGAACTCCGATCTGCAAAGGATCCAGTCATGGCTGTTCTGCGTGTTTCCCGCAGCAACCGGGATTTCGCTCTGCATGGCAAACTGACGACCATTGGTCGAGACCCGGCCTGTGCCATCGTGACAGAATCTCCCATGGTCTCGGGGCTGCACGCGATCATCCTGAACACCAAGGCGGGCTACAGCATTGAGGATCTCGACAGCCTGAACGGCACGTTCGTCAATGGACAGCGAATCTACGGCCGTGTCAGCCTCACTTCGGGTGATCGCATTGATTTTGTCGGCCTGTCTCTGATCTTTGAAGGCGATACGCCAGTGACGCCGCCGCCGGCACCGCCGATGAACAAGGCGACTGATTCGTTCGACCTTTATGCCGGAGGTTCGACGATTCGGCTCGCAGATCTGATGGCGGCGCATCCTGTTCCCGAACTGGCCTCCCTCGAAATCGACGGGGACCTGCGGCTGACTGTCAAACCTGAAGCCAAACTCAGAGCGGTTCTGGAGATCTCGCGAAGTCTCAGCCACTCGCTGGAGCTGAAGGTGGTCCTGCCCCTGATTCTGGACAGTCTGTTCGCTATTTTTCCGCAGGCTGACTGCGGACTGATTCTGCTTCGCAATCAGAACACCGGTGAACTCACCCCGAGCGCCGTGAAATTTCGCCGCGAACAGTCCACCGATTCGCTGCCGGTCAGTCGGGGCATCATCCAGCAGGTTCTGCACGGCGGACGCGCCATTCTCAGCGCCGATGCCGTCAGCGATGCGCGCTTCAATTCGCGCGACAGTATTCGCCATCTCGAAATCCGCTCCATCATGTGCGTCCCGATTCATCGGGAAGGAGGCGTCTGCATGGGGGTGATCCAGCTGCACTCGCGAGATCGCACCCACCAGTTCCAGGAGGAGGACCTGGCTCTGCTGGTGTGTACCAGCCTGCTGGCCGGACGCGCGGTCGAAATGGCGCGGCTGCACGAAGAACGCCGTGAACTGGAAGCTGCCATTCAGATCCAGAAAAGCCTGCTGCCGTCCGATCGCCCCGTCTGCAGCGGGCTGGAGTTCTTCGACCACTATGCCCCCGCCCGTCACGTCAGCGGAGACTACTATGATTACATCCCCCTGCCGGGAAATCGACTGGCGATCGCCGTCGGCGACGTGGCCGGAAAAGGGATCGCCGCCGCGCTGCTGATGGCACACCTGGCCGCCGCGACACGC
>SYLK01000948.1 GCA_005809115.1 Planctomyces sp.
GAATTGCCCGCTGGGAAAAACTGCTGAACGCCCCGTCACTCAGAAAAATGATCTTTCGCAGCTATCAGGAAACTGTGCTGCTCAGCCAGAACCGGTAGTCAGGCGGCCGATGTGTCGATCAGTCCGGCAGGGGACTCAGAGCGGGGAAGTTTCAATGTGAATGTCGTGCCCTGGCCAACGTGACTTTCCACCCGAATCCGACCTTGATGTGATTCGATGATGCGGCGACACAGGGACAGACCGAGGCCAGTTCCCCCCTGGCCACGGGCATCGGCTGTCTTGGTCGTATAAAACGTGTCAAAGATGTGCGGCAACTGCTCTGCCGGAATGCCGCAGCCGGTGTCACCCACCGAAATTTCGGCCCAGCCTTCGCCCGGATTGTCACGAATCACCAGCTTCAGCCGCCCGTGTTCGTTCATCGCCTGCCGGGCATTTACGATCAGATTCATCAGCATCTGCTGAATCTGACTGCCGTTCGCGATGGCCCAGACACTCCGCGGCGCGTCCAGATCGACGACAATGCGGTGCATCTGCAGATCCTTCTGAACCAGCACCAGCACATCATCCAGCAGTCGCTTCAGGTCCGTCGGTTCCTGGCGATCGCTCGAATTGCGGGCGTACGCCAGCATCCCGGTTGTGATCCGTGAAGCCCGCTGGCCGGCGGCAAGAATTCGTTCGAACGATTTCGTCCGGGTGGCCTCGTCCGTATGGCGCAGCCCCATCCTGGCATAGTTGATGACGGTCGTCAGGATGTTATTGAACTCGTGCGTGATCGACGACGCCAGCGCGCCCACCGAACTGAGCTTCTGGGCCTGAAACAACTGTTCTTCCAGCTGTTTCAGATGCTCCTCAAGCTGCTGCACCTGGTCCTGCTGTTCTGACATCGGCGATGGTTGCTCCATGCCGTCCATGCGGCATTCTCACAGTGACGGAGAGTCGGAACCGTTTCTGTTCCGCTGATGATCGTCTTATCGGCAGATCTGGATGAACCGATGCAGTCCGTGCGCGCCGGGAGTCACAACTGGCGGGACATCCGTTCCGGCAGCTTCTGCCGATTCCTGCTGTTTGCAACCGTGGCGCCACGGTTCTATCCTGTCATAACGCGAAAGAACCAGAACTGGATCATGAAAACCGAATCGGAGCCGACCGGATGACCTTGTCGCGTGTTTCCCCACAGGACGCTGCTCCAGCCGATGGCAGATTTTCCCGGCTGAAAATCGCGCTGGCAGAGCACCTTCTGCGGCTGGCGCTGCTGCCCGTCATCGGACTCATGCTCAGCGGCACACAGGTCACTGCCAGTGACAGCTCTGTACCGATCCGCTACAGCGCAGATGTTCTGCCGATTCTCGCCAGCCACTGCTGGTCCTGTCACGGTCCTGACGATGCCGCTCGGGAAGCCGGCCTGAGGCTGGATCGTCGCGAAGATGCCGTGAATATGACGGAAAACGGTGTCACCGCGATCGTACCGGGTGACCCGTCGGCCAGTGCTCTGTTCAGGCGGATTCACTCAGACGACCCCGACACCCGGATGCCCCCGCCGTCCGCCGGCCGACCGCTGAGTGAACACCAGAAACAGATCCTGACCCGGTGGATCGCGCAGGGTGCTGAGTTCGAAACGCACTGGTCGCTGAGCGCACCGGCAATTTCCGAACTGCCTCAGGTCCGCCAGTCTGACTGGCCCCGCAACCCGATCGACCAGTTTGTCCTGGCACGACTGGAAGCCGCACAGATCACTCCTTCGCCGGCTGCGCCGCCGGCAGTCTGGCTGAGACGTGTGACGCTCGACCTGACTGGCCTGCCTCCAGGCCTGACGGAGCTGGATGATTTTCTGGCCTCTCTCGAACAGGAGCCGGCGGAAGCTGCCTGCGAGCGCGTCGTTGACCGCCTGCTCACTTCCGTCGCACACGCCGAACTGATGGCCATGCACTGGCTGGATCTCGCTCGGTACGCGGATACCAACGGCTACAACAATGACGAAGTCCGCACGATGTGGCCATGGCGGGACTGGGTCATTCAGGCATTCGCCGACAATCTGCCGTACGACGAGTTTCTGACGGAACAACTTGCCGGCGATCTTCTGCCGAACCCCACGCTGCGTCAGAGAGTGGCGACGGGATTCAGCCGCAATCATGTTCTCACAACCGAAGGCGGGATCATTGAAGACGAGTACCGCGCTGAATACGTCGCAGACAGGGTGCATACGGCAGCCACCGTGTTTCTGGCCCTGTCGATGCAGTGCGCACGCTGCCATGACCACAAGTACGACCCAATCACGCAGCGCGAGTACTATCAGTTTGCATCGTTTTTCGATGACGTGCCTGATCGGATCGTGCCGCACAGCCAGGGACAGATGGCAGACCCGCTGCTGAAGGTGCCGTCAGCCGAACAGCAGGAAGAACTCAGGAGCCTGGAACATCAGATCCGCGTGCTGCAGGACACCCTGAAGTCACTTCCCGCGGACAGTGCACCCGAGACCCAGTCCCGGCTCGCGGCGCTGGAACAACGGCGTCTGCAGCTGGACACCGAGATCCAGACGGTCATGGTCATGTCCGACGCCGCTGAGCTCCGCCCCACATTCGTTCTGCTGCGAGGTGCCTATGACCAGCGCGGGGCACAGGTTGCATCGGCCTTTCCCGCCGCTTTGTCGTTCGCCGCCACGACCGCTCCCGACGCGGCCGGGGGGGAACAGGCGAGAACCTCCGCCGAACGGAATCGACTGGATCTCGCCCACTGGCTCACCGACCCGGGCCATCCTCTCACCGCCCGGGTGGCAGTCAACCGCTGGTGGGAAATGCTGTTCGGAACCGGCCTTGTCGAAACTTCGGAGGACTTTGGAGTGCAGGGAACTCCGCCCACGCACCCGGAACTCCTGGACTGGCTGGCGCGGGAACTCATCCGGAACGACTGGAATCAACGCACACTGATGAAGCAGATCGTGCTGTCCGCCACTTATCGGCAGTCCTCACGGATCCGGTCCGACCTTCTGGAACGCGATCCGCGGAATCGCCTGCTGGCACGATCGGCCCGATTTCGCCTCGCTGGCGAGACGGTGCGAGACAACGCCCTGTTCGTCAGCGGACTACTGCACCAGGCTGTGGGCGGTCCATCGGCAAAACCGTATCAGCCGGAGGGTCTGTGGGAAGACGTCTCGGTTTCGCGACGTGACAAATATGTGGCCGACAGCGGCGCGGGACTTTATCGTCGCAGCCTGTACACATTCTGGAAACGAACCTGCCCGCCCCCAACAATGGCGACGTTCGATGCGCCGGATCGGGAAACCTGCGTGATCCGACGTGCCCGCACGAATACTCCGCTGCAGGCGCTCGTCCTGCTGAATGACCCGACCTACCTTGAGGCATCTCGCAGACTGGCGGAAATGGCCTGGGCCGCGGTACCGGCAGAGAGGCCGGATGCCGACCGAGACCGGCTGAATTACGCGTACCGACGCATTCTGGGAAGACTGCCCGCAGATGATGAAGCGGAAATCCTGCTGTCGCTGACGAATTCTGCCGTGCACCGCTTTCAAA
>SYLK01000949.1 GCA_005809115.1 Planctomyces sp.
ATTCCATGCTCGCTTTGTTGTGGCCGGCCGGGAGACCTGTCGCAACGAAGCGTCCACCAGGGTCGCTCGTATTTCCGACACGAGAGTACCGGCACGGAGTGGCGGAGAGTTTTGGGTTGCGGGCGAAGCCCGCGTGAAGATGACAGACGACCGTGATGACGGAGGAACGCTTCACACCGAATGCTGCTGCGTTTATCCTGCTGTCGGATTGACTCGGCGCTGGCCGGCTTCATACCGTCGAGGGGTGGCGGAGAACATGTCGGGGAGCGGGGTCAATGTTTTTCGTACGTCTGAGTGCCATTGCTCGGTTGCCAGCTCAGGACCGCGCAATACCCCGTTTTGAAGCACCCTGAACACGATGCACGCTTCAGAATTTCTGACTTCAGCGAAACCGCTGCCTGCGGTGACGGTGCTGGTCCTGTACGGGACTGAGCGGTTTTTCAAGCTGGAGGTGATCCGAAGAATCCCGGACAGTCACGATGACGAGGGCCGTCCCACGCTGGCGCGTGTCTCCGGGAGTGACGCGGAGGTTCGCCGGATCGTGTCGGAACTTTCGACGGTGTCCATGTTCGGCGACCGTCGGATCGTGCTGATTGAGGACGCTGACGAATTTGTGTCCGCCAATCGTGAAGCGCTGGAAAAATATGTATCGCGTCCTGCGCGGGGGTCGCTCCTGATTCTGGACGTCAGGACGTGGGCGAAGACGACCAGGCTGTACAAGGCGGTTGACGCCAGCGGTCTGGCGCTGGACTGTGGGGGTGTGCGGGGGGCGGCTCTGACGGGCTGGCTGCGGGGGATCGCCCGAACCGAATTTCAGAAGTCACTGGATCAGGCGTCGGCCGCACTGATAGTCCAGCTGGCCGGGGACAGTGCCGGGCTGCTGCAGCAGGAAGTGGCGAAGCTGGCGGCACTGGTCGGCGACCGGACCACGATTACTCAGGAGGACGTCGCCCGGGTTGTTGGTGGCTGGCGGCAGGAGACGACCTGGGTCATGCTGGATGCCATTCGCGACAACCGCGTGGGCTCTGCCATTGAGGCGCTTGACAAGTTGCTGCTTGCCGGCGAAGCTCCGATGAAGATCCTCGGCGGTACCGTGTTCACTTTCCGGCGGCTGGTGGAAGCCACGGAAGCGGCGCGTTGCGGGACGCCGCTGGACGAGGCTCTGCGGGCAGCGGGAGTGATGCCGTTCGCCGTGAGTGCCTGTGAGAAATACCTCCGGCGGATCGGGTTTGACCGTGCCTGCAGAATCCTGAAATGGCTGGTCGAGGCCGATCACGATATCAAGGGTGGCAGCCGCGTCGATCACCGGATGCTGCTGGAACGGCTGTTTGTTCGTCTGGCCGGCCAGGCACCGCCGGCCAGTTGAGTCTCCGCCTGCTGCAGGGTGGACAGGTTCCGACCAAGTTGTCCAGGATCACGAAAGTTCCGAGCATGAGCGAATTCAAGGTCAATGTACGAGACAACGGACCACTGCTGATTTCCGGGGCCGTCACGATCTGTGATGCGGCCGGCAGCACATTTGACACGGGTGGAAAGGAAACCGTGGCTCTGTGTCGCTGCGGTCAGTCTGCCAGACGGCCATTCTGCGACGGGGCGCATAATCGCTGTGGGTTTCAGGCGTCCGAACGTGCCGTCGTGCAGTAGCCCCGCGCCGTCATTTTTTCTGTCCCGGGCGCGGAACTTCCATGAGACGCGGCTTCGGTTCGAAGACCCACATCCGGTCGGGCAGCCGGCCGGGTTTCGGATGGCGGGGGATTGAGAAGACTTCAGCATCCATCTTCTCTTCACCTGTCTTCGGGTCGCGGCCGGGCTTTGCGCCAAACTGGGTTGCCAGGGTGCGGACGCGGGGATCGTTGGGGTCATCGAAGGAACCAACCGTGACATACGATTTGTTCCGGTCGTGGTACACCCACGCCTCATAGTCCTGCTCATAACCGAGTTCCCGGCCACTCCGCAGGGCTTCCGTCAGCACCCAGGCATCTTCGCCGGACTGGTCCAGGAAGCTGCCAAAGCGGTTTTCGAATTGTTTCAGCGATCCCGGGTCGATGCGACCGCCGACCTGCATCACGCTCTTGCCGGAGAACGTGGCAATCACCAGCGTGTATTTGCCCTTGTTGTCCAGCAGCGAATGCTGCGAATCGGCATTCAGCCGCCGCACGAGTTCCTCGGTTTCCCGGTCGACAGTTCGCTTCTTGACTTCTTCGGGAGTCAGCAGAGGATTCACGGTGACAAACGCCTTGCTGAGCGGCCCCGGGCGTCCGGGGGTGATGGCAAACAGACCACCGTTTTTCGAGTCCATCAGAAATTTGGGGCTGAATTTGTGCTTGATGTACTTCAGCACCTTTTCAAGGTCCTCATCAGTGCTGCTCGTGAAATTACCCGCCAGGACACTGATGTATCCGTGTTCAGCCACATACTGGCGGCTTTCGCGCTGAGCAATTCCTCCTGCGGTCAGCTCGCCCATTTTCGTGTCCCGCACGTATGTATAGGCCGGAATCCCTTTTCGCCGCAGTTCGTAGACCAGCTGGCTGGCTGCGTCTTTGGCCGACATGCCTTCCTTGAGTCGCCGGTCTTCGTCCACGTCGCGAATGCTGGCGACCATGATCATCCAGGGGCCGTGCTGTTTCGAGAGCGTATACTGCTTGCCCTGAACCGCCTCGATCTCCGCCTGTACCATGGAGTGGCAACAGGCCAGAGAAGCCAAACAGGCCCAAAAACACCCGCGGAAGCTGTACATCCCTGTGATCCTTCCTGCAGCTCATGCAACGAACCTGGTCAACCGGCTTCACCGGATCATCCGGTGAATCTGGTGGGCCGACACCCGG